>JAURXC010000311.1 GCA_030654645.1 Deltaproteobacteria bacterium
CGTTCCGACCGAATCCTCAGCTGGCTGCCGCTCTATCACGACATGGGCTTTATCGCATGCCTCAACATGCCGCTCGCCTTCGGCGTGCACTGCATCATGATCAACCCGCTGGATTGGGTGTCCAACCCCGGGCTGTATCTGCAGGCCGCTTCAAGATACCGGGCGACATTGAGCTGGCATCCGAACTTCGCCTACGCCTTCATGGCGGAGAGGGTTCGTCAGGAACAGCTGGAAGGGGTTGACCTTGCATGCCTGAGGGGGCTGGTCAATTGCGCCGAGCCAGCGACCGTGGAGAGCCAGCGCCGTTTCCAGTCGCGCTTTGCCGCTTGCGGTTTGAGAGCCGATGTGTTTCGCGGATGCTACGCGATGGCGGAGGCCACTTTTGCCCTGACCGATGGCCGCCAGTCGGATCCGGGCTATTATGATTTCCAGGGGCCGGCCGGATCAGACCTTGTCTTGAAACTGCCGCAGGTGTCAGTGGGGCGCGCCTTGCCGGATGTTGAGCTGGCGGTGATGGACGATGATGGCAGGCAACTGGAGGAGAGGTGCATCGGTGAGCTCCGGGTCAGGTCTCCGCTGCTTTTTTCCGGTTACTACAATAACCCGGATGCGACGGCGGCGGCCATGCATCAGGGGTGGTACAAGACCGGTGATCTGGGCTACCGTGCCGGTCGGGAATTCTATGTCTGCAGCCGAAAAAAGGATCTGTTGATACTTAATGGCGTGAACGTTTTTCCCCAGGACGTGGAAGAGCTGGTTTCCTCTGTTGAGGGTGTGATTGCAGGCCGGGTGGCGGCTTTTTCCATATTCAGCGAAGAGTACCAGAGCGAGATGCTGATCGTGCTGGCGGAGTCGGGTGTGCCTGCCTCGGAGCAGAGCGGCGTGAATATCCGTATTCGCCAGGCGATCCTGGCGATGCTGCAGGTCGCGAATTTTCATGTCCACTTGTTGCCGCCCATGTGGCTGGCAAAGAGTTCTTCCGGCAAAATTTCCCGCCAGGCCAACAAGACCAGATGGCTCGCCGAACAGGAGCGAACGTAGCCGGCATGATTATGGGTGGCATGATTTCGCGCCCTGGAATATAATGTTTTTATACCGCTTTTCTAAACAAGATTGGAAAAGTACCGATAGGATAGAGTATCAAACTGTTTCGGGAGTAGTGACATGGCCGACTTATTCAATTCCGGTAACGATCCCCTGGCGGTGCTGGGACAGGATACCAGCTCCCAGCGCTCGCAACTGGCCCAATATTCAATATTGAGAGCGGCCGCATACCTTCAGGACAATAAAAACGATGAGGCACTCAAGTCGTTCAAGCAGGCTCTGGCCTTCGATCCTCAAAACTCCACCGCCCAGACTTATATCGCCAAGCTCTATCTTGCCAAGGGTGACAACTTCGAAGCCATCAAGGCCTTCAAGACCATCGTCCAGGCGCAACCCACCTCTGTGGATGCTCACGTCAATCTGGCCAATGCCTATATACAGGCCAAACAGTACTCCGATTCGGAAAAAGAGTTAAAGGCTGCGGCCCGTCTTGATCCGACCAATCCCCTGCCGGATTATACCCTCGGACTACAGTACTCAAACACGGATCGCCTGAACGAGGCGGTTGCTCAATTCAACAAGGTCCAGAAAATATCGCCCAATGACGGCAATGTTTTTTACGCTCTTGGCATGGTCCAGAATAAACAGGGCAATTATGAGGATGCAGCGGTAAACTTGCAGAAGGCCCTTTCCATCAAAAAAAGCTTTCCCGATGCCAATTACGAGCTTGGAGTCGCCTTCGAAGCGCTGGGCAAGACGGAAGAAGCCCAGAAGCAGCTTTCAATTCTGCAAACCGCCGGCTCGGCGTTGGCCGCTGATCTCCAGTTTATTCTTGAAAAGCCGAAAATGGAATATATGGACCAGAATGCAAACCGCAATTTCAATCAGCTACTCGGCCCGGCAACGCCTCTCTGGATGCTTGACCCGACACTGCTTACACCTAGTGCAACCACGCAGATCTCGGTGGCGATTCAGTTCAATAACGATATGGATATGACCTCGGTGATGAATCCATCCAACTGGGAAATATCCCGGGCAAACAACATGGATGCAGGGTATTACATATCGCAGGCCGGCGGTCGCGAGGTTGCCGTTCCATCCGTTCCCACCTTTGTCAGTTACAATCCGGAGACCCGTCAGGCGAGCGTCACCTTTACCATCCAGCAGAACGCGGCAGTAAATGCCACCATTGATCCGTCGCACCTGGTATTCAAGTTTTCCGGCACCGATGCAATGGGCAGGCAGATGGACACGACCGGCGACCAGATCGACGGCGCAGCGCTGAAGGCCTTCTGAGGTTTTCTGTTGAAATTACGAAATCTTTTAATTATACAAGTACCCATTAAACATTACTGTGAGGGCCTATGCAACAATCTGCCAACCAGAACCTGATTCTTATCGAGGGAGCCGCAACCTATGAACGGATTCTAGCCGATATCCGTGAAGTCGAAGTTGATGAGGGCCTCAGGCATCTGAAAGATTTCCTCAAGATCTACCCGGATTTCGCAAGAGCGCACAACGATGTGGCGGTCATGTACTATCAGACCGGCAATTCCCTCAAGGCTCTGGCCCATTATGAAAAGGCCCACAAACTTGATCCTGGGAACATCACCTACCGCAAGAACCTGGCGGATTTCTATTTTGTAGAGCTGGAATGGACCGGCGATGCGATCCACACCTACCTGGATATCCTGAAGGACAATCCGTTCGACATAGAAGCCTTGAATGCGCTCGGTTCGATTAGCCTTCAGATCGGGCGGCGGGAACAGGCGCGGCAATACTTCACCCGTACACTGCAGCTGGACACCGGGAACTTGGATGCAAAACAGGCCCTGCAACAGCTGGCTCCACAGCAATTGACTGCGCCTGCCGCAGCCCAACCGGCTCCGGCACAGATTGCCCAACGCCAGTCTGCTCCTCTCCGTATGCCGGAACAGCCTGAAAAAGCAGCATCTGTTCCGCCATTCAAAGAACTGTTTCAGGTGGGCGCACCAGCCGTCGCTCCTGCTCCGGCGCAGAACCTGGCTAGTCCGCAGGCTCTGGCACCGGCGCGTTCCTCGGAAGAGCTCTACCGGGAGGCACTGCAACTTGCCAATGCCGGTAAGCCGGACGAAGCCATCAGAGTGCTGGAGAAGCTGCTGCAACAGGATAGCCTACACGCAGCCGCCCAGAACGATCTGGGTGTCCTTTACCAGAAAATGGGCGAAACGGTGAAATCCCGTCAGCATCATGAAGAGGCGGCCCGGCTTCAGCCTGCAAACAAGATTTTCCAGAAAAACCTGGCCGACCTGCTTTTCGTGGAGTTCAACGAACTGGAGGAAGCTCTGGGGATTTATGTCCGGCTACAGGCCAAGTCGCCGCAGGATATTGAAATCCTGAAGGCGATAGCCACTGTCTGCCAGGCTGTTGGCAATCAGCCGGATGCCCGCTTCTTCCTGGAGAGGGTTCTTGCCTTGCAGCCGTGGGACCGTGACGCCCAGGGAATGTTGAAGGCGATGGAAGAAGCCGGCAAGGCCGGAGCCTAGGATGAAGGTCTCAATGCCCAGCGGCAGGGCTCATGGCTGGGGAATTGCCGGTGAGTACCTGACGAGGGAGATTGCCAGGCTTCCGCATGTTGATGGTGTCACGTTGCACTGCATCAGCGGCCACGATTTCCGTCCGATGAACCCGGCCGACTGGAACCGTATCAATATCGGCTACTGTTTTTTCGAGAACGATATTGAGGCGTTGCGCCACACCCGCCGGGCCGCCAGGGAGTGGGACTTCATCGTGGCCGGGTCATCCTGGTGCGAGTATCAGCTGAGAATCGGCGGAGTCCGTAATACTTCCACCATACTTCAGGGGATCGATCCCGCCAATTTCTTCCCCGCAGCACACCGTCAGGACGATGGACGCTTCATTGTATTTTCAGGCGGCAAGTTTGAATACCGTAAAGGCCAGGACCTGGTTATCGCCGCCATGCGTGTCTTTATGCAGCGCCACGATGATGCCTACCTGGCCTGCTCCTGGATCAATCAGTGGCCCTTCTCGCTTGCGACGATGGCCAAATCCCCGTACATCTCGTTCAACCCTTCCGGTGAAGATTGCGCGGCCATCCTGCAGCGTACTCTCCATGAAAACGGCATCCCTCCCGAGCGGACCTATCTTGCTCCGCTGATCGACAACACGCTGATCGGGCAGATTTACCGGCAGACCGACATCGGTATTTTTCCAAACCGCTGCGAGGGGGGCAACAACATGGTCATGTGCGAGTACATGGCCTGTGGCCGAACCGTCATAGCCAGCGATGCCACCGGCCATGCCGACGTGATCACCTCCCGGAACGCTTTTGCCCTGACCGGCGATTCACCGCTTCTGATCAATGATGCGGCCGGCCAGCCCTCCGCCATCTGGCACGAAGCTTCGGTGGAGGAGATCATCGAACAGCTGGAGTCGGCCTACCTCAATCGGGATATGTGCGTTCACAAAGAGGCTGCAGCTGCAGATGACATGAAACAGCTGGCGTGGGACAAAGCGGCGCGGGAATTCCATGCGATCGGGGTCAGGCTTGCCTCCGGCGCATTGCCGGGGTAGCGCTTTGGTACATGGTTGATTCGAAAATATCGCACAGGAGAGCGCCGGTTCCATGGACATAACCTTTAAACAGCTTGCACGTCTTGTTTCGTTCATCGATAAGATAGAGGGCGAAACCTACCCTGAAACCCCTTCTTTCATCCACACGGAAATCACCGCAAAAGTTCTGGATATCCTGCTTCCTCAATACGGCATCAGTCAAAATGCCCGGATACTGGATATCGGTTGTGGTCAGGGGCCGGCACTGGATATATTCAGGGGTAAAGGCTATCTGTCAGCTGTCGGCATAACGCTGAACGAGGAGGATGTGCGTGTCTGTTGCGAAAACGGGCATGATGTACGCAAGATGGATCAGTCATTCCTCGATTTCCCAGACGGCTCCTATGACTTAGTCTGGGCCAGGCATGTAATCGAACATAGCGTATTCCCGTATTTTACTCTGACCGAGTTTGCCAGGGTGTTGGCTCCGGGAGGCATGCTCTACCTGGAAGTGCCGGCCCCGGAGACATCCTGCCACCATGAAACAAACCCGAACCATTACAGCGTATTTGGCCGTGGCGCCTGGGTTTCGCTGCTGGGACGTTGCGGTTTTACCCTGTCTGATGAGGCCAAGTATTCTTTCACCACCGGCATGGGACCGGATGAATATTGGGGCTTTATCTGTTCAAAATCCTGAAATCTCACGGCAATAATTTAAGAGAGTGTAAAAGAGGCACCATGATAACATTCGTTAATCCACGCAGTCCGTTTCTTGAAGATGAAGGCGTAATGCCGCCATTGGGGATCATGTATCTCGTCAGCACGCTCAAATCAAAGGGGATAGATGCCAGGATCGTTGACATGGGACTTGGTGATGAGGTGCCGGACGGCGATATCTTCATCACCGGGACGACTCCCCAGGCTGCAGAAATACTGAAGCTCAGGCGGAATGCCTATACCGTGGTAGGTGGCCCGCACGCATCGATAGATCCGGACGGGCTGATGAATGATTTCAGCCTGGTGGTTACCGGGGAGGCGGAGGAAATCATTGAAGAGATCGTCACCAGGCGTCCTACCGGCATCATTCATGCCAAAAGGGTACGATCTCTTGACGCTCTTCCCTTCCCGGACCGGAGCATAGCCGGGCACTATCACTATCAGATCGGCGGGAAAAACGCTACCACCATGATCAGCTCACGCGGGTGCAACGGCAAGTGTTCTTTCTGCTGCAAAGCGGTCATGGATAAGGGGATTTTTCTCCGCTCGGCGGAGAATGTTCTGGCTGAAGTCCGTGAAGTAAAGTCGCTCGGGTATGGGGCAGCCATGTTCTATGACGATACCATTGCGATCAACCGGAAACGGATCGAGGCGATCTGTGCCGGGCTTGAAAAGATCGATTTCATTTTCCGCTGTTTTGTCAGGGCTGACCAGGTTGATGAAGAACTGTTTGCCCGCATGGCCCAGGCCGGTTGCTATGAAGTCCTGATCGGAGTAGAAAGCGGCAGCCAGCAGCTACTGAACACGATCAATAAACAGGAAACGGTTGAGCAGCTCAAAAATGCGATCATGTGGGCAAAGAAACAGGGGATTAAGGTCAAAGCGCTCATGATGGTCGGGTTGCCGGGAGAGTCTTGGGAAACCGTTGAGCTTTCACGACAGTTTCTGGCCGAAACCCAGCCGGATTCCCTGGATGTCACAATCCTGACTGTTTATAAGGGGACTGATATTTACAAGAATCCCGACAAGTATGAGATAAGCTTCCGCGAAGCGAGTTGGTACAAGGGGCGATCCAACGAATATCTGAGTACGGTATCAACACCATTGATGTCCGAGGACGAAATAGTAAGGGCCAGAGAGCTGTTGTGGAACACCTATCTCGATCTGCAGCGTAAATAGATGCATAATTCCCGCGTCGTTTCTTGCCAACGCGAAATCCTTCCACTCCCGGAGTCTTTGATATGAACAACGCTGTACCGCATGTCTGGTTGTCGTACGTATCCTATCCCATTACCACGGCCGCATATCTGGAACGAGCGCTCCGGAAAGCCTGCCGGGTAACAACTGTCGGCCCCATGCTTCCGGAAGTGCTGGTCACAAAGTGGAATCTTCAAAATCTGAATCAACCGGTCCTACCCCTTGATATAGACACTTCGATGACTCCGGATATGGGCGATATCATGGCACGGCTGGATTCCGCCGATCATCCCGATCTTTATCTGTGGGTCGAGTCGGTAGGCGGTCACAGGCCGCATAACTTGGAAGCGATCACCTGTCCAAAAGTCGGATATCTGATCGATACGCATCTTAGCCTTGATTACCATCGTGAACTTGCCGCTCAATTCGATTTAGTTTTTATGGTTCATCGACAGTTCGTGGATGAAATCAGGAAAATCAATCCCAATACCTATTGGTCGCCGGTAGCATGCGACCCTGAAATACACGGCTCCAGTGGTGCCGGAAAACGCCATGACATTGCTTTTGTAGGCAGTATACAGCCCGGTTCCAGGCGCCAGCAACTGCTCAACCGCCTAGGTGCAGAGTTTCAGATTCATTATGAGCGCTGCTTCCTGCAAGAGATGGCCGATGTGTTTTCACATTCCAGGATAGTCTTCAACGAAGCGGTGAAGAACGATCTGAACATGCGGGCTTTTGAAGTGATGTCAACCGGAGCACTTCTTCTGACCGACATGACATTCAACACCGGCCAGGATATCCTCTTTCATGACGGTGAGGATTGTGCGGTCTACCGGGACGCCAATATCACAGAGGTCGCCCGCTTTTATATGGAAAACGAAGTCCTCCGGGAGCAGATTGCACAGCGTGGCAAACGCCTGGTGCATAATGCCCACACCTATGATCATCGTGTTGCAGACCTGCTGGCGGTAGCACTGGGGGGCA
>JAURXC010000325.1 GCA_030654645.1 Deltaproteobacteria bacterium
CCTCGTGGGCTTTGGCCTCCAGGGCATTATTACCCGTGGCCTTGATGTGGTCCCAAAGCAGGCGATAGTGGTCGCGAGGGGTGAAATCATCAGCGTAGAACTCGTGATAAGGGGTTCGGGATCTGCTGTTCTGCATGCCGGCGGTGTACATGGTCGGCCACTCCTTTGTGCATGATTAGAGGATATACCTTGGCAACCGAAATACTGTCTGGCTGTTCATTTATGGCTGGCTGATAACCAGGAAACGGTCATCAAACCATGCGGCCAAAAGAGGCCGCACATCTTTCCATGCAAGTCCTCCGCCACCGCAACCGGGGCGTGGGACGACAATCCGCGGCCATCCCGAAAGATCAGTCAACTCACGCAGTTCTTGAGCAGAGCGGCTTATGATGCGCAGGTCTGGGAGTGACCAGGCGGTCTCTTCCACCGGAAAGCTGATGATGCCGCAGCCCAGATCAAAGACGTGACTGCCCTGTTCCGCAAGCAGCCTGCCTAATTTCACGGCAAGTCCGGGATGACGAATAACTGCTTCCCGAGCCACACCCCGCCCGAATACAGCCCGGCCATCCCGTGTCAACGAGCCGTTGGCGGTGATGACGATCGGCACGCCACGGTCTGCATGTACCCAGATATCGCCTAGTTCCTCAAGCATTCCCGCGCCGAACCGAGCAGATAATCGTAGACTTCCCCACGGGTCGAGACGAAACCGGGCATATCGTTGAGGAGATCTTCCAGCATATTCAGTTCCCGGCCATCATCGCTTCCCAACTCGTTCATCACCGCATTCATCATCGGCAGGATTTCGTACAGGTCATGGCGGTTGAAGGGTGCAGGATCGGGCAGTCCGGAAAACTTGGGGTCTTCTCGCCTGGCGATGTCGCGGGGGTATTTGAACTTGAAATCCGATGCCTTGACGATGATGGGCATGTTGCACCTCTCAAATTGACTGAATTCTGAAAGCCCCTGGCACGGAACCACTGAAGGCATGAAGGAGCTTTGGTAAAATGTTCTCTGCATCTGACATACCAAAGACCAAATCACAATAACTTCAGCAAGATGCCCTGACACAGGTGATCCGGCGCCGACATAAAACTCTGCAAATGCAATAATTATGGGCAATCAGGCATTTAACCACGGCGGCAATCGCTGAAGACGTGCGCTCCCGCTATCAATTGACTGCACCTGGCATCTCATGTAACGTCACAGTATCAATTTTAATGACAGGCGGCAGACGGCATAAATGGGCTACCTATGAACATTCAAGCTCAAAAACCTCGCCGGCGCCACGAGTACCTGGCGTCGAGACTGGCACTGGCGGCAGGCCTTCTGGTTGCCGGCTGTTTCATCGGTTATTCCATGTATCAGCAATATGGCCGCATCGGGCAACGGGAGAGTGAACGACTGGCTACCCAGGCGAAGGTCATCAACGAAAACCTTGGGCGACAGCTGGATGGGATTTACCTGGCACTGGAAGGCATCCGCAAGGAGCTGCCGAGCTGGAAGGGCAAAAGCGGGACGGAACTGGCAAACAGGCACTTGCGGGCCTTGGCTGACGCCATGCCGGGTGTCCGCACCATTATGATAATAGACGTCGCGGGGACGATAACCATTTGCAATCGCGAGCAGGTCATCGGTCAGAACGTCCGCTACCGTGAATACTTTCAGGCCCCGTTCAAGGGCCGGAATTTATCTACCATGTATATTTCGCCACCTTTCAGAACCATTCTGGGGAATTTCGTCATCAACATCGGGCTGATGATTCCGGGGCCTGGAGGAGAATTCAACGGTGTAGTTTCCGCCGCTCTGGACTCCGAATATTTCAGAATTCTGCTGGGTTCGGTGCTTTACTCGACGGACATGTGGGCCGCGCTGGCCCATGGGGATGGCAGGCAGTTCCTGATGGTACCCGATCGACAGGGCATGGCCGGGTTGGACCTGGACCAGCCGGGCTCGTTTTTTACCCGCCACAGGGATAGCGGACTTGCGGAAAATGTCATGGCCGGCAGGGTCTATGCCACCGGTGACGAGCGGATGATGGCGCTACATACCATCAAGCCCGACAGCGTTCCCATGGACAAGCCACTGGTGGTTGCCGTGGGACGAAACACGTCGGCCCTGTATGCCGACTGGCGCCGGGAATCCTTCGGCAAGGGTTCTTTATTCGGGATACTGGCTCTGGCCCTGACGTCAGCCCTGTTGTTTTACCAGCACCACCAGCGCAAGTTCGAGATAACCTCGGCCAGATACCTGGAAGAACTGCTCCGGGCCAAGGAAACGGCGCAAGAGGCCAATGAAGCCAAAGGCCGGTTGCTGACGACGGTTGCACACGAATTTCGCACCCCCCTCAGCCTGCTTACCAGCAGCACCGACATCCTCGACCGTTATGACGAACGACTGAGCCGTGACGAGCGCATACGGCAACATGACCATATCCGCAGCGCCGCGCAACAGATGTCAGGCCTGGTTGATTCCGTGCTGGCTTTCAACCTTCTTGATACGCACATCCACAGTCATAAAGCGGTTGAAATCGACATCGGGCAATTCTGCCTGGGTATTGCCGAAGAGGCTAGAATTGCCTGTTGCAGCAGTCACGACTTCAGTGTATCAATCGCCGACAATTGCGGGACAGCCCGGTTGGACAAGACCCTCTTGCGCCGGGTGGTGGAGAATCTGCTGACCAATGCCTTCCGCTATACGCCGACTGGCGGAAGCGTCTCGATTCATGTCAGCCGCGAGAACGGCCGACTGCAGTTGGTGATTTCGGACTCGGGCATCGGTATACCGGAGGAATGTCAAAAGCGGATATTCGAGGCTTTTTACCGCTGCAATAATGTCGAGGCACGGCGCGGAGTCGGACTGGGTCTCTCCATTGTTCAAGAGGCATTATCGCAATTGGGCGGTGCCATCTCCATTGACAGCAGTGCCGGCAAAGGCACATCCATGCGGGTGGAAATCCCTATCGTTGAACGCCTGGACCAAAAGGAACAGCTGCCATGTACTCGATCCTGATAATCGAAGACGACCCCGCGCTCTGCTGCAACATGGAGCTGATCCTGCGAATGGAAGGTTTTGATGCCCGCACCGCAGCTGATGGGCTCTCAGGACTTGCCAGCATTAATGAAAAGCACCCGGACCTGATCCTCTGCGACATTCTCATGCCGGAAATGGACGGTCATACCCTGCTGGGTGTGCTGAAGAGAGAAACGGAGCTGGCCGGTATTCCCTTCATCTTTGTTACGGCGCTGGGAGAACGTAGCGATGTACGGCTGGGCATGTCGTCCGGAGCGGATGATTATCTGACCAAACCATTCACTGCTGATGAACTGGTAGCCGCGGTAACCGGACGCCTGCATCGTCTTGAGACGATCCGGCTGCACAGCACCAGGGCAACTTTCAGGGAAGAGCATGACATTCTCCGTCAGCGTATTTCCACACGGGAACGAGAGGTTCTGCTGCTGGTGGGAAGCGGAGCCACCTCACGGGAAATCGCAGACAGCCTCGGCATCAGCCTCAGAACCGTGGAAGTGCACCGTTCCAACCTGATGGACAAACTGGGCGCCACCAACGCGGCAATGCTGGCACGCTGGGCGGTCATCGCGGAACAGATGTAATCGGTAAATGCACTTGATTTCCCGAATCCAACCCGCCTGCAACTATTCCCACTACGTATTTCCCACAATAGACAGTATAGAGTTTTGTGCTATTCTTCATTAAACAAACTCCAAGTCAATGAGTCGAAATATTTAACCAGTGGTTTCCGTAAGATAGAGGAGAATACAGTCATGAGTTTCAGCATAAAATCCAAGATTGTCATCATAGTACTGGCAGGGTGTGTTTCCGTAATCGTTGCCGGGACTCTGGGTCTGATCGGCATGAAATCCAGCAACGGCCAGATTGAAACACTTTACAAGGAAAATCTTACATCCGTAACCCAACTCAGCCAGATCATGGGGCTGATGCGCGACAATCGCATCCAGCTGCTGCTTTCGCTCCAGCACGACCCCAAGAGCCCCGACATCGTCAAGCTGCACGATCATGCGCTTAACTTCCATACCGATCAGGTCATGAAGAACATCGAAGAGATCTCGGTCGTATGGAAGGAATATACCAGCAGCCAAATGAGTGCCGAAGAGAAGCGCCTGGCCGATGATTTTGCCGAGAAACGGACACGTTTCGTCAAGGAAGGGCTGTTGCCGGCGCGCGAGGCAATCCTGGCCGGACAATTCGTTGAGTCGGTATCCTTGACCCTGACCAGGATCAATCCGCTCTTCAAGACCGCCAATGAGGCGGTGGTAAAGTTGTATGAAAACGAGAAGGCCCTGGCTCAAAAATCCCACGAAGAGGCAATCAGCAACTATCGCACCACGATGTTCTGGATCATCGGCGCCATTGCCGGCGCCATCCTGATATCGCTGGCTCTGGGGATAATGATCATCCGCTCCATCGCCAGTTCGACTTCGGCACTGATTCATGCCAGTGACGCCATGGCCAATGGCGACCTGACGCAACGCGTCCGCCTGAAAAACCGGGACGAACTGGGCACAATCGGCGCGTCATTCGACACGATGGCCGAGGCCTTCTCCGAAGCTCTGGCCAAGGTTGCCGAGAGCTCAACCCAGGTGGCCACCGCGGCCAGTCAGGTTCAAAGCACCGCCAAAAGGATCGCGGCCGGCGCTGAAGAGGTCTTTGCCCAATCAACCACCGTTGCCACCGCCGGCGAAGAGATGGCGGCCACATCCGGAGACATCGCCCGCAACTGCCAGTATGCCGTGGAAGGCGCCCAGGTGGCGACGCAAACCGCACAGAAAGGCTTCGACGTGGTCAGGCAGACCATCGACGGCATCAAGTTTCGCGGTTCAAAGACCCGAGAAAATGCCGAGATCGTCGAATCGCTCGGTTCCCGCTCCGACCAGATCGGCGCCATCATTGCCACAATCGAGGATATCGCCGACCAGACCAATCTGCTGGCCCTGAACGCCGCCATCGAGGCGGCCCGCGCCGGAGAGCAGGGCCGAGGCTTCGCGGTTGTCGCCGACGAGGTTCGGGCGCTGGCCGAACGCACCACACGCGCCACCAAGGAGATCAGCGAAATGATCAAGGCGATCCAGTCGGAGACCAGGCTGGCGATCACCTCCATGGAAGAGGGGGTCAAGGGGACTGAGCGGGGCGCGGCGGACGCAGCACGACTGGAAACGTCGCTCAACGAAATCCTGGAGCAGATCAACACCGTATCGATGCAGATTCACCAGATCGCCACCGCCGCAGAGGAGCAGACCGCCACCACCAGCGAGATATCCAGCAACATGCACCAGATTACCGGCGTGGTGCAGCAGACCTCCCAGGGCGCCCATGAGTCCGCCACCGCGGCGTCACAGTTGAACGGCAGCGCCGAGGAACTGCAGCGGCTGGTGCGGCGCTTCAAACTGTAAGGCGCAAGGGCGAGCTGTTCATATGGTGCTAGTGCCCGCCGCAACCGCTGCCGCAACCGCCGCCGCAGCCGGGCTTGACAATGTCGGCGGCTTTCGGTTTGTTACAGAGATTGAGCGATGAACTGTCCACAAACCAGGCCTCGTCCTCCATCTTCCCTTGCAGCTCGTTTTTCTTGAGCATCATCAGCACCCGCATTTCGGTTGTTTCCAGCAGCTGGGCCGCTTCGGCAATCGGTACAAAAGATGTTCCCGCTCCACACATGATTACTCTCCTTATGCCGCCTTTGGCAGCGTTTCCTCGCCAAGATAGATGGACATCAACTCACCGTTGGTCAGATCGCGCTTGCGCCTGCAGGACATGGCTCGCGTCAGTTCCAATAGCGGCGTAGCCTGCTTCCGCTCAACCGCAATACCCATGCTGCGATAGCGCTCGATCAATCCGCCGGTGCCGGAGTGCTTGCCGATCACGATGCTGCGGGTCAGGCCCACTTCGGCCGGATCGAAGCCTTCGTAGTTGTGAGGATCCTTGATGACGCCATCGGCATGCAGGCCCGATTCGTGGGCAAAGACCCGTTCACCCACTACCGGCTTGGAAACCGAGAGCGGACGGTGGGAGGCCTTGGCGACAAAGAGCGACATCTCCCGGAAACGGTGGGTATCGATGCCGGTCTCCAGGCCGCAGGCATGTTTCAGTCCCATCACGACCTCTTCCAGCGCCGCGTTGCCGGCGCGCTCTCCCAGACCGTTGATGGTGGTGTTGACGAACCTGGCGCCGGCTCGTATGCCGGCAATGGCGTTGGCTGTGGCCATTCCCAGGTCGTTGTGGGTATGGACCTCGATATCGACTTCGGGGACGGCCTTCCTGAGAAAAGCCACCTTGTCGAACATCGTAAAAGGATCCATGATCCCCAGCGTGTCGCAGAAGCGGAAGCGGTCACCACCCAGCGAACGGGTGATCTCCATCAGTTCCACCAGGAAGCCCATGTCGGCCCGGCTGGCATCCTCTCCGCCTACCGACACATACAGGTCATGCTGTTTGGCAAAACCGAGGGCGACTTTAAGCTGTTCCTTGACCGCCGCGCGATTTTTGCGCAATTTATGAGCAATCATCTGATCGGAAACCGAGAGTGAAATATCCACCGCCCGTACACCGCAAGCGATACTTGCCTCTATTTCAGGCACCAGAGCCCGGTTCCAGGTGATCAGGCGGGCGGAGAGTCCCAGGTCAACCAGCGCCCGGATTCCGGCCTGTTCCTCAACCCCCATGGCGGGGATGCCGCATTCGATTTCTCCCACGCCGATCGAATCCAGCATGCGGGCAATCGCGATTTTTTCGCGTTTGGAGAAGACCACCCCGGCGGTCTGTTCGCCGTCGCGCAGCGTGGTGTCATCGATAACGATGGTTTGCCTGTTTTCTGTGCATGTCATGACAACCTCCAAAATGCAAAAACGCCGCGCCCCCAGTGGAGACGCGGCGCCATTGCCTTGTTCACTATTACTGCCAGACTTCTCTGCATCGGGTGTGCCATACCGGTCAGGAATTATCCGACATCGGTTGCTTAATTTCCGACATGGGGTATCATTATATCAAGTTCTCATTACTTGAGGCTCACCATGTCAGCTCCCGCCATACTCAAAAGCCAAAGCCTGAAAACGAGGACCGCAGGAACGGTCACACTGATGTTCATCCTGTTCAGTCTCGCCTGCGGCTATCTTGGTGAACGATTCCTGGAAAATACGATCCGTGAGACGATCGAGACGACACAGTTCTCGTATGTAAGCGCTCTGGCGCAAAGTGTCGATGACAAGCTCGAATTGATCCAGAACGCACTGATCAGCTCTGCCTCGCAAATCGAGGAGGATCTGGTCGCCGACCATGACAAGGCCCAGTATTTCCTCAACGCCCGATATTCACTGGACTCGCTCTTTAAGAATGCCATGTTCCTGTTCTCTGCCGATGGGAGGTTGATTGCAGAGAGCCCCTTTATTGCCGGCCGGCGCGACAGGGATATCTCCTACCGTGAATATTTCCGTACAACGATGACAACCGGCAAAGCATTTATATCCGATCCTTTTATTTCCACCCATAACCAGGATCACCCGGTTGTTATCATGACAGCTCCGGTACGGGATCGCAAAGGGCGCATCATCGCCGTTCTGGCCGGCAGCTTTGACCTTCTGGGAGAAAACAACGTGATTGCCGACCTGGCCACCATGAAAAGCGGCAAAAGCGGTTACGTCTACCTGTTCACTACCGATCGCACCATGATCATGCACCCTGACCGTTCCAGGATCATGAAGCAGGATACCCCGCCCGGTTCCAATATTTTATTTGACAGGGTGATCGCCGGCTTTGAAGGGAGCGGTGAGACGGTCAACTCCCACGGCTTGCGTTTCCTGACATCATTCAAGAGATTACAAAAGGCCGAATGGATACTTGCGGCTAATTTCCCTTCAGAGGAAGCCTTTGCGCCCCTTGCCAGGGCCCGCAATTATTATACTTCGGCATTTGCCGTCCTCATTGTATTTGTTGCCGCTGCCGTATGGTTTATGATGCAGCGCTTTCTGGCTCCGCTGGACATCATGGCACGCCATCTGCGGCATCCGGATTTTGCCGGTTCCCGTCTTCCCGAGTCATTCACCGGCAATGACGAGATCGGATCTCTGGCCCGGTCGTTCAACAGCATGGTGGAACTGCAGGAACGTCAGCGTCAGATATTGCGGTCAACTGATGCGATGTATGCTGATATATTTGACCATATCGGGGTAGGCGTGTCCCTGATAAGTCCGGAGATGAAAATTCTTTCCTTGAATCCGGTCATGCGGAAATGGTTCCCTAAAATCAAACGGGGGGACCCGCGGGAGTGCTTCGTGCTTTTCAACGATCCTCCCGGAACGGAGCCATGCCACTACTGCCCCACCATCAAAACACTCCGGGACGGGCAGACCCACGAAGCGGTCACCATGACACCGACTCCGGACGGCATCCGCAACTACAAGGTGGTCTCGTCTCCGGTATGTGACGGGACTGGAACTGTCGTTTCTGCTATCGAAGTTGTGGAAGACATCACCGAGCACGTCAATTTCGAGCAGGGCCTGAGGGAAGCGAAACAAGCCGCTGAATCCGCCAATCGGACCAAGAGCGAATTTCTTGCCAACATGAGCCATGAGATCCGCACCCCGATGAACGGCATCATGGGCATGGCACAACTGCTGAGCATGACCGAACTGACCGAAGAGCAGAAGGAATATCTGGGATATATCGAGTCATCGGGTCGCAACCTGCTGACACTGATCAACGACATTCTTGATCTCTCCAAAATTGAGTCCGGCAAAATCGAGCTGGAACATGCTGATTTCTCTTTGGAACAGGCTATCAGGGATGTCATCAACACCCAAATATCAGGCATCCGGGCAAAAAATCTCGGAATAAACTGCATAATCGGTTCCGAAATTCCGCTACCCGTTCATGGAGACCAGCTCCGTTTCAAGCAGATCATGCTCAATCTGATCGGTAATGCGATCAAGTTTACGGAACAGGGTGAGATTACCGTCACGGCAACAATTGAAAGCCTGGTTGATGACACGGCCATCGTCAACATCAGCGTACGTGATACCGGCATCGGTATTGCTCCTGACCAGCATGAAAAAATCTTCGGCGCCTTCAACCAGGCTGACGCTTCAACCACGCGCCGCTACGGCGGCACCGGCCTGGGATTGACCATCTGCCGCCGTCTGGTCGAGTTGATGGGTGGCAGCATCGGCGTTGAGGGCGCTGAAGGGAAAGGAAGTACATTCAACATCTCTCTTCCATTCGAAGTCGCTGCACTCGCGGAACCTGTATCTGCCGCACATGATATTCAACACCCAAGGCAAGGCCTTCCGCTCTCGATTCTGGCGGTCGAGGACAATCCCACCAATCAGAAATTCATCGGGGCGCTCCTGCGCAGGATCGGTCACCACGTCACCTGCAGCAGCAACGGCAGACAGGCGCTTGAAGCCTGGCGCACCGCTCATTTTGATTGCATCCTGATGGATATCCAGATGCCGGTAATGGGAGGCGAAGAGGCTTTGCAACAGATTCGCAATGATGAAAACGGCAGCGGCAGGCATGTCCCGGTGATCGCCTTGACCGCTCACGCGCTCAAGGGGGATCAGGAACGTTTTCTGGCACAGGGGTTTGACGGGTATCTGACAAAACCGTTGCGGATTGAAAAGTTGATCGAACAGCTGAATCAGTTGCTACCCCGGCATTGTGTCGGATATTCCGTAAATGGGGAGCTATCATGAAAATGGTATCGGAAATTAACCTGCAGGGGCTCCAGATTCTTGTAGTCGAAGATGATCCGGCATCTTCCACGCTGATTTCCCGCATACTCGGCAAATGCGGCGCCGTTGTCGATACCGCCAACAACGGTGGCACGGCACTGGCCAGGTTTGAAGAAAAACGTTACCCGATCATTGTGACCGATATCTGCATGCCGAACATGGATGGCCTGGAACTGGTGGCACGGATCAGGCAGCTTGATAAAAACGCCCAGATCATAGCAACTTCCGCAAATCGTGAAACAGATTGTCTCATCTCCGCAATCGAACTCGGTTTCAACGATTACTTCCTGAAACCGATTGAAATCGAGAAACTGCTGTGGGCGGTCAAACGCTGCGCGGATACCGTCGCCGACAGACAAAAACTGGAGGATGAACAACAGAAATTCAGGACCGTGGTCGAGTGCCTGGGGGAGGGCTTGACAATCAAGGACCTCGATTACCGGATCGTTTATCAGAATAAAGCCATGAGCGACCTGTTTGGCTATCATGTGGGAAAGCCCTGCTTCGGCATCTTCGGCCTGGACTCCCCCTGTGAAAACTGTCCGACCGTAATGGCCATGACGGACGGAGCCACGCATAACTCCCGACGCTCCTGCCGGATCAACAGAAAGATCATTCATATCGAGAGTACCGCCTCACTGCTCCGCAATGCCCGCGGAGCAGTCACCGGCAGCGTCGAGATCATCCGCGACATCAGTGGCCGTGTGCAAAACGAGCATCTGATCGGCAATATAGCAAAAGGGGTGTCGGCCAAAGTTGGCGCGGAGTACCTGGCCTCGCTGACTTCCTACCTGACTGAAGCACTGGAAATGGATTATGCCCTGGTGGGCGAGCTGAACGACGATAGAACCAGCGCGCAGGCGCTGGCCTTCAGCTGCGCTGGAAAACCCGCGGAACTCTTCACTTATGACCTGAACTGTTCACCCTGTGCCATGGCAATCAACTCCGGAATCCAGGTATTTCCGGAAAATGTAGCAAAGCTCTTCCCCGAAGCCGCGATCTTGAACAACCTGTCGATTCAAAGCTACTGCGGCGCCCCTCTGGTTGATTCCAAGGGGGTCGTTATCGGTATCCTCTGTACTTTTCATCGCGATCCGATCGAAAATCCGGAACTGGTCAGCGACATTATCCGCATCTTTGCCAGCCGCGCGGCGGCCGAACTGGAGCGGCTTAAAAACGAGCAGACCATCCGTGACATGGCCTTCCACGATCCTCTTACCGGCCTGGCCAATCGCAGACTGTTCGAGGACCGGCTGGCCCAGAGCATTGCCAAAGCGCGCCGGAACCGGGAAAAATTCGGCCTGATATATCTTGACCTGGACCGCTTCAAACAGATCAATGACACTTTCGGCCATGAAACCGGCGACCAGGTGCTGATAATCACAGCCGAGCGAATTCGCCAATGCTGCCGGCGGAATTATGACACCATCAGCCGGCATGGCGGTGACGAGTTTTTCATTATCATCGAGGAGATCAATGGTGGCGAGAGCCTGGCAGAAATTGCCGAATCATTGTGTCATAAAATCGAGGAACCGCTGGAACTGGCCGACAGGCAACTTCGCACCAGCGCCAGCATCGGCATTTCCATCTATCCGGATGACGGAGATGACTCGATGGAACTGGAAATGGCCGCCGACCGGGCCATGTATACCGCCAAGCAGGCCGGCCGGAATGCCTTCCGCTTTGCTGCGAAAGCAGTCGGAGAGAAACATCCCGCCTGAACGCAACACCCTACCCGCAACTCCCCATGGTCGCCAGGCCATAGAGCAGCTCCGGACGATAGTCCGGCACTTCGCCCGCACACATCAACTGATTGCTACCGCTCCCCCGCATTCCGTTACGGCTGAAAATCGACCCGGCCGCGCGATTGGAGTCCGGCGAATCCATGAATACTTTCGTATCTCCGGGAATCATCCGCAGCGCAGCTTCAAAAAGCTCCCCGGCGGTACCGCCGTCCAACGACGAAAACGGGCCGATCTGCATTGCATCACCGCAGGGCTGAATTCCGGCGAAACCGGCCGCGCTGCTTAACATACGTCCTCGTTCCAGCGTTGTTGCCAACAGCTGGCCGCGTTGGTCGCCCCACGCCTGGCTGTCGATGTCGATGGCAGGCGCAAGGTCTGAACCGTCCCAGATCCCACCTCCGTGGAATGGAGCACTGCCAAGCCCGGTCCCCACCCAGCGGGTTATGGTATCAATCGAACGGAAACCATGCTTTTCGTAGAGCGACTTGCCCATATCCGAGGCGGTCAGCCAGACCGTTTCGACCTTCTCCGAACGCAGCGCCTGCAGGGTCTGAACAAACAATAGTTCTCCAAGCCCCTGCCCACGGCATTCACCCGCCACAATCAGATTGCCGATCCAGCCGCTGCGGCCATGCTTGAGTGATGTCGCAAAACCGGCGGTTTTTCCATGCTCGTCACGTGCGGCAAAGCACCCTTGCGGAAAGCGTGACAGCAGGAATTCCAGCTCCCAGCGTTCCGAGATCCAGTTCTCCGCCGCGGCCAGCGCCAGAAAGGTGGATATGTCCTCATGAAGGAAAGGCGCAATCGTCATGGTGCCGGGCAGGCGGCCTCGGCAATGGTCAGGTTGAGGTCCTGACCGATCAGGCCGATGGCATCGGCCCGGCACTGTTTGCAATGGGCGAACTGGCCGATTGTTGACTCGTTGGCTTTTCTTACCTCGGCCAGGTACTCCTCGCTGGGTCGTGTGATATGAGCCAGCTCGGCCTGGGGAATGATCGGCATGATGTTCATGACAAAGGCGCCCAGTTGTTTCACACGTTCAGCGATCAAGGGTATCTGGCTGTCGTTGACCCCCGGCGTCAGCACGGAATTGATCTTGATCGTCATCCCCAGCTCCCCGGCCCGCTTGACACCTTCAAACTGGTTAGCAATCAGAATCTTCGCCCCTTCCACACCGCTGTAGTGCTTGCCGTGGTAGATCACATGGTTGTAAATCTGCGCGCCGACTTCCGCATCCACGGCGTTGATCGTCACGGTCAGGCTGTGCAGCCCCAGCTCGTACAGCCGATCGATCGATTCCGGCAGCAGCAGACCGTTGGTGCTCAGGCAGAGCATCAGATCGGGAAATTCCTTCTTGACCAGCTCGAAAGTTTCGAAAGTCTCTTCATTGGCCAGCGGATCACCCGGTCCGGCTATACCGATAACCTTGATGATCGGCCCGACCACCGGGCTGGCCATCACTTCACGCACCTTTTCGATCGCCTCCAGCGGCGTCAGGATCCGGCTGGTAACCCCCGGACGGGACTCGTTGGCGCAATCGTGCTTTCTGGAGCAGTAGCCGCACTTGATGTTGCATTTGGGCGCCACCGCCAGATGCATGCGCCCGTTTTTATGATGGTTGCCACCAAAGCAGGGATGCCCCTGGATCTTGTTCTTCATCTCGCATGCTGTAGCCA
>JAURXC010000333.1 GCA_030654645.1 Deltaproteobacteria bacterium
GATGAGCTTTGCCGATGTGGAGTTGGGCCACCGGCGCAGGATTGAAGCTATTTATGAGGAGCGGGTGCTAACCGAAGGGTAAATGAGAATATTTGTACATAGGGCGGCCGTGATAGCCGCCTTATGTACATAAGAAGTTACCTTATCGTGCCGGACGATATAAATGCTCTGGGAAACCACTTCTTTCCACCACTAACTTATGACCCGTTTTATACTCCTATTTGCCCCTGACTGCATAGATCCCGGGAGCGTTGCGCCAGTAGCCTTTATAATCCAGGCCGTAGCCGAACAGGAATCGGTCGCCGACCTCAATACCGCAGAAGTCCGCATGCATGCCGGGCGTGACCTTGCGAAGATGCAGTTTTTCAATCAACGCCGCCATCAGCACGGCAGACGCCCCCTGCTGACGACAGTATTCGGCGATAGCCGCCAGTGTGATCCCCTCGTCAAGAATATCGTCCAGTAACAGCACTGTTCTTCCCTGGAGTTCAGCCTTTGGTTTGACAATCCAGTCCAGGGTATCGCCACGAGTTTCATGGCCGTAGCGGGTAGCGTGGATGTATCCGACTTCCAATGGAAAATTCAATTGTGTCAGCAGCTGACCACCAAAAATCAGTCCGCCGTTCATTACGCAGAGAACCAGTGGATTTGATTCTTTCAACTCCAGTGTTATCTCACGGGCAACTCTACCAATTGCTGCAACTACTTCAGACTCTGATACCAGCAGATCTGCCTCGGCCATGACTTTTACAGCTTCCAATGGTGTCATTGTTTTTCCTTTCGCTTTGCAGCCACAACCCGTTCAATCCCGCCCAAGTCAATAGCAGTGAATGGCTCTTCGTAGCCGCCGGTGTCGTTGAAGATCTTAATTACATCAGCAGCCTGGCCTTGTCCTACTTCCAGCAATAACCATCCTGACGTATTCAGATGTGAATGCGCTTCCGGAATGAGTATTCGATAAATATCCAGTCCATCCGCACCACCATTTAATGCTTCGAAAGGATCAAAGTCCCGAACCTCCGGTTCCAGTCCGGCTATATCCGCGGTCGGGATATAGGGAGGATTAGAGACAATCAGGTCAAAAGATCTGCCCATTACCGGTTCGAAGAGTGAACCATGCAGCAATTCCACTACTACATTATGCTTCTCGGTATTGCGCCGAGCAACATCCAGAGCAGTTACCGAGATATCGATGGCGGTTATCGAGGCGACGGGAAAACGAAGAGCAAGTGACACAGCTATACAACCGCTGCCGGTGCCGATATCAAGCATGGATTTGGCTTCAGGCATCAGGGATACGGCCTGAGAAACCAGCAGTTCAGTGTCATGTCTTGGAATAAGGACATCTGCGGATACTTCAAAATCAAGGCTGCAGAACTCCTGGCTTCCAAGTATGTGCTGCAGTGGTTCCCGTTTTGCGCGCCTGGCCACCATGGACCGATATGCAGCCAACTCACTATCAGAGAGCGGTTTATCATAGTGCAGATACAATCCGACCCTATCCAGACCGGTAGCGGCGCAGAGCAGCCATTCCGCTTCCAATCGCGAGTTCTCCACCCCCTTGGCTGCGAGAAACTCCTTTGTCCAGCCCAGGACTTTCAGTGTTGTCCATACTTCCAGCGGTTTCATGCTGCGATCTCCAATTGCGAGCAATACTAGCCGATATTGAACCTATACACCATTTATTTCATTTCAAAAGAAAAGGGCAGCCCAAAATGGGACCGCCCTTTTCACACAAGCTATACTTTGAATCTATATCAGCTTGACAGCTTCTTGTGCATACTCAAGAATTATTGACGGTACGATACCCGGAATCATGGTACCGGCAATCGCAATTATCAAAGCCAATGCAACCGGAGCGGTCACCTGAGTCCATTCGAATTCCTCTGTCGGCTCTTTCATGTACATGTAAACCATTACACGCAGATAGTAGTAAACCGAGGCAGCACTATTAAGCACGCCTATTACTGCAAGCCAGATATAACCCTTCTGTACAGCACCGGAGAACAGGTAGAACTTTCCGATAAAACCAGCGGTTGGTGGCATACCCGCAAGCGAAAACAGGAAGATTGTCATTGCTACTGCAAGTACAGGGCGTTTGAAACCCAATCCGGCAAAGTCCATCACGTTGCCGTTTGTCTCGCCTTTTTTTGCAATCAGAATGATGACGGCAAAAGCGCCAATATTCATGAATGTGTAAGAGAGCATGTAAAACAGGATGCCGGCCGTTGCAGTGCCGTTGCCAGCGGTAAGACCGACGAGAGCATAACCGGCGTGAGCAATTGAGGAATAAGCCAACATACGTTTGATATTGTCTTGACGCAATGCCGTAATATTACCGACAGTCATGGTAAGAACTGCCAATACCCACAATAACTGACTCCACTCAACCTGCAGTGTCGGCATGGCAACCAGCAGGATGCGCAGTAACGCTGCAAAACCGGCGGCCTTTGGACCGGCAGACATGAATGCCGTCATCGGGGTCGGGGCGCCTTCATATACGTCCGGCGTCCACATATGGAACGGCACGGCTGCAATCTTGAACAGGAATCCGGTCATCATCAGCAGCATGCCGGCCACCAACATGATGTTTGCGGAAGGAAGCGTCATCTGACCCACTACCGATGCGATTTTATAGATGCGTGTTGTACCGGTGGCGCCATAAGTCAGGGCCATGCCATAGAGCAGAAAACCTGTAGAGAAAGCGCCCAGCAAGAAGTATTTCAGACCCGCCTCATTGGATTTTTTATTGGCACGATTGAATCCAGCCAGCACATAAAGCGATACCGACATGACCTCAAGTCCGAGGAAGATTGTCATCAGATCCGTACCTGACGCCATGAACATCATACCAACCACGGTAAACAGGATCAACGGATAAAGCTCGCCGTGATTACAACCTTCGCGTTCCATGTACTGATCCGAAATCAAGACTGCGAGACCAGCGGCTAAGAGGAAAATCATCTTGAAGAATGTGGCAAAGTTATCGAGCACTACAGAACCGCTGAAGCTCTCAATATGTCCACCCCATCCTGCCCCTACCAGCACCGCCGTCGCAACAATACCAAAAAAGCTGATGTAAGCCAGGTAAGACTTTTGACCGCTGGGACCAAAAACATTGATCAGCAGCAAAACCATGGCCAACACGGAGAGAAATATCTCCGGCAGGATCGGTGTCATGTTGACGACTGGAATTGAAATCATGTCCATCTAAAATATCCTCCGGTCGGATTGACTCGTTATTATTTGTTACTTAGCTTCGTG
>JAURXC010000342.1 GCA_030654645.1 Deltaproteobacteria bacterium
ATATCGTTATTGCAGATGAACCGGATAAAATTGAAAAAGTTGTTGTCTCAGGAATGGGTATTGATGCGGATAAAGCACGACAGAATGCTCTGCGTAATGCGATAGAACAGGTGGTAGGTACCTTCGTAAGTTCGGAAACACTCGTTAAGGACAGTGCCCTGATCAAAGATGAAATATTAAGTCATAGCGGGGGATATGTTAAAGAAAGCCGAATTATATCAACAGAACGGTCTGATGGTTTAATCAGTGTTAAGCTTGAAGCACTTGTTATCTCTACAAGATTGAAACAGAAAATACAGTTACTAAACATCGCATTGAAAAATGTTGATGGTGAAAGCCTATTTGGTGAAGCATTAAGTAGAATTGATGAAAATAACTCTAAAGCAGATATTCTAAATAAGTTGTTTAGCAAATATCCAAGGTCAGCGTATCAAGTCATAATAGATAAACCTATTTTAAAGAGCACTGATAGTTTAAATAATATGGCTACAGTTTCTATAAAGCTTAATATTAAATGGGACAAGGATTATTTAGATGAGTTTAACAGTGTAGTGAATAGTATTTCAACAAAAAAAACATCATTTATAAGTTATGACTCTGGGAATGGCTCTGTTAAACTTGACGCTGCTTATTATAACACAATTGACTTCTGTGATACTTCTAAAAACAACGATCTACAACTTGTTATGTTCACAAAATCAAATTTGTTAATTAAAAGCGTGGCTGAAAAGGCATATTGTATTAACCTTAACGGCGAAAGCACTGCATCTAGCTTATTAAAAGATCTCGCGCATGGTCATTGTAATAGAGAGGACTGTACTCAAATTAAAATTGAACTTTTAGATAAGGCTGGTAATGCAATAGCCCTTCATACTGTAAGGTATAATATTGAAGGCAATACCTATGATTACAAATATAAACGTCATAGAGCCGCGGATTACCCATTAATCTTTAGTGAATATTTTAAAGATTTTAGAGTTGCTGGTAATGAGTATTATGCATTGGTATTAAATACTGATGATATTATCGCTTTTAATCACGATATAGAAATAAATGTTAATGATTTAAAAAATATTGTTAGTTTAAAAGCATATGTTGTTTTTTGACAAGTTACAGATTTAGCACACCCCGTTAATATTGAGAGTTTTTGAGGATGTCTCCATGGTTTCTACTGCGCGGTTTGATGAGGGAGTGCAGGAGATTGCCATGCTATCTATTCTCTCCAAGGCTTGACCTGAGTGAAAACCCAAAAGCTTGGATACCAGAATAAAAGCGGAGGATTGTAGTCAGGTGGCTGAGATTGGTATTCTGGGACATCGTACGGCATTTTAGATGCCTGGCGGAACCGGGCATGCTGACGCTCCATCCTGAATCTGGCCTCGCGGCCCAGATCAAAGATGTAGTCCTCAATATGGGAATTGGCGGTATCTGTCCACTGTGTACTAAAAGGGGGAGAACTGTCGAGGATGAGTTGTGCCGGCACTTCCTGTTCTCTATGCTTCTCAATAAGGATTGGCCGCTCAAACACGAGCTCCTGGCCGCGAGTCACGGCAACATCACCCTCAACCGCAGTTATGGACGATGAGATATTACCATGTGGTTTTTGTAGCGGGTCTCCGGCAAGGACATGATCGGAAAAAGTTGTACTAAGCAATAGCATGACCCATATCAGACATCGCATCATCTTCACCCACTTTCCCAACACTCAGAGAACAGAAGCAAATTTCTCTAGAAATTCAGTCCCCAGTTGCCGGCCATAATCCTGGACAGATGGTCTGCTCGGCTGGGTTCGCTCAAATCCCTTTCCCGGCACTGCCGTAAACTTTCCGGGTCCCTGGCTCGGAGGTGTGGCCAGTGTATATAATTCGGCAAGGAGTTCATTGCTCCTGATATCCTTGATATTGATTTGGAAACCGCAGCCGAGGAGGCTTGTGGCGTCAGGCACCACCATGACCTCCACCAGAAAGCGGGCATTGGCCTCTAGCCCTTTCATTTCGACCAACTGGGAATCAACACTGTCGTTTCTGATTGTCGAACTGCGCATCATCAAGGTCCGGTCGATAATACGGGCATTGGCACTGCGCAGGAAATCCATGAAACTGGTGCGTAACGTAATATCCATTTTCTGGGCGAGCTTGGCGCCGGTTGAGGAACCGGAAGACCTGACCGTAAGCTCCACCGTCTGGCGGGTCTTCTTACCGGTGCTGTCGTTTTCAGAGAGCTCTGAAGAGGCACCAGCCTCGTCAGTGGTGGTATTCTTCAGTTTTGTCCCGCTCTCGCGGGATGAATCGGACTCATCGGTCACCCTTGAAACGTCCTGGGCAAGGGTATCCGTCATTTCACGGTTCCAGTACAGGGCGATAGCAGGTCTGCCTTGGGCAGCATAGGCCGCAGCGAACTCTTTTCGGGCTGCATCGCCTCTCATGGCAGCAAGAGGAGGGCTTGGCGGAGGGGGAGGCATGACCTCCGGCTGGCCAGAGCGGTAGATGTGCTGTTCGGCAGCACGGGCAGCGACGGTGGGGAAGAGGGTGACAGATGCTGCCATCAGTAGCACAACATACTTAATAATAGGATATTTCATGGCTTGTTCTCCTCCCAATTGGCCGGACCTTGGCAAGGTCCGGTCGATAAATATCATTTCGGGCAACCACACACCATCCTTGGCACGGGGTTGAATAATTACTAGGTTGTGCTGCGCTGCCGCTTCCCGCCGTTGAAGGCGAAGGCGTAGTACGAGCTGCGGAGCCGGCCGTGATTGCAGTATTCATGATGGATAAGAAAACCTGCATCTGCCCGCTGTTTTGCCCCTCCGACGCCTTTGCATCCCGCTCCATCTGGCGGTTGGTGACCGCCTGCTGGTACTGCTCCTTATTTTTGTTGAATTCGTCTTTCATGCTCTGTCTTCTGCCGTTACTCTCCTGCGCATCGGAATTACTGGTCGCTACTGAACTGCTGCCCTGCGACGTGTCCAGTATCCCTTTGCCATCCAGAGGCACGGGGGTTTCGGGAACATACTGACCATCAATCAGTATCAGCCTCGGGTTCGAGCCTGGATCGGGTACGAACATGGTTTCATTGCCACGTGTTTTACCGTTACCCCCTCTTGGGTCACCTTCGACATGGGGGACATTTGTAGAATTATCGAACTGAATGAAGTAAGATGAACCAACGAGACCAGTGGACCAGATCGAGATAAACCAGTGCAGGGGCATCGTCCAGGCTGTTGGGCGCCTCTACATGCGCGTTGGAGGAATTTACATGACGCCGAACAAGAGAACGGTTGAGGCCTATATGGATGGCTTCAGGAATACGGATCGTCCGAGGATCTTGTCCTGTCTGACCGATGACGTTGAGTGGTTGATTCCCGGTGTATTTCATGTTCAAGGCAAGGACGACTTCTCCAGGCACATCGTCGATGAGGAATTTGTGGGGCAACCGCTGATTTCCGTCAGCCGGCTGACGGAGGAGGACAACGTGGTGGTGGCTGAGGGCGCCGTGCGAGCCCCCAAACAGGATGGCACTTTTCTGAACCTGGCCTTTTGCGATGTATTTGATATGCGGAACGGAAAGATCCGGCGGCTGGTCAGCTACCTGATGGAGACGAAATGAAGCAATTTAACAAACCGTTAGATCCGTACAATAAATACAATTATCAAACGAGGAGCGTATGTATCCTGAATCCGACGATCTGAATGAATATCTGGTTTCCGACGAGATTATCGACTGGCAGACTCCTGCGGTCCGGCAGAAGGCCCTGGAGCTTACGGAGTCGTTGCCGGATGAAGTCGAAAAGGCCCGTTGCCTGTACGAGTGGGTGAGGGATGCCATTCCACATTCCCATGATGCCGGCCTCGACGTTGTCACCTGCACGGCAAGTGAAGTGCTCCTGCACGGTACCGGGATCTGTTTCGCGAAAAGCCACCTGCTGGCCGCCCTGCTGCGCGCGGTCAATATCCCGGCCGGTTTCTGCTACCAGGTTTTACGCATCGATCCGCCGGTCGATGATGAACCGGTGCTGCACGGGTTTAACGCGATCTATCTGGCGACACTCGGCAAATGGATCCGGGTCGATGCGCGCGGCAATACCAACGGGATCAACGCCCGCTTCAACCTGAAGAAAGAACAGCTGGCCTTTGCCATGGACCCTGCTGCCGATGAATTCATCTACGAGGCGATCTTTGCGGCGCCGGTGGAGAGTGTGGTCAAGCGGCTGAAAATGTACAAGAGTCTGGGTGAGTTGTGGCAGGACCTGCCACAGTCGCTGTGATTTACATCCGGATCCAAAAAAGAGAGGCGGGTATGTGACAAGCCCGATTACGGACTGTCAGTGACCATGCGACAAAGTTGCACGCCACAATATGTCGCAACAAAGCGTTGTTCATACTGCAGCAGATGATCTGTAAAGCGAGGTGCAATGATGTCCGAGAAGTCCGACCCGAAGCGGGGGCTGGTTCCCTTTGCGATAGTTGTTACCATCCTGTCGCTGCTGCTGTTTGTCTACCTGTACCTGGGACGCGCGCCGGTTCCCGAGGAAGAGGAGGGTTTTCTCGCGGAACTGGGAGAGGGGCTGGGAGGGGTGGGGATTTATGCGCTGGCATTGATCTACGGGCGCAGCGTGCTGAAGATGATCCTCAATCAAGGCACCCTTCTGCAACGGTTTATTCCCGATTATTACCAGGATATTTCCGTGTCCGCTTCCAGGCGGGTCCTTAACTTCCTCAACCGCACCCACAAGTTGGTCGGGGCCGCCGCAGTGGGGTTGCTGCTCGGTCATGCGCTGCTGATGGGCACGGCCAGGTGGAATCCCTTCCTGGTGATGCTGCTGATCCTGCTGGTCTGGCAGGGTCTTTTCGGCCTCTTCCTGGTGATCCGCTTTCCGCCGTCATCCCTGAAACGTTACGGCTACATGGTGCATGCCCAGCTGTTTTCCGGCGTGATGATCGGTATATTCGCCGCTTTCGGCCACCTTCTGGTCTGAAGCAGCGGAACGGGAGTCGGGTGCTTATCCGGCGGCCCTTTCCTGCTCAATTTCACGGGTGGGGAAGTGGATAACCTCGGCCGGCGCATGGTAGGAAATCTCATGCATTTCCATATCCAGCAGATCGATACTCAGCTTGCGCCGCCGCAGCAATTCCCCCCTGCCCAGAACGATTTTGCAGACTTCCGCCACCTGCAGGCTTGCCACCACCGCCGGGGTAAAGGCGGGGTTGCCCAGATCCTTTTCGATACCTTCTCCTTGCACCCAATTGCGATAGATGCTCTGCACGGTGGTGTCACCGGGCAGCTGTGTGGCCACATGCCCGTACCAGCCGCCGATCGCTCCATGCACCATCGGAATATCCATGCCGGCGCAGGTTTCCGCCAGTTCCAGTCTGCAGGCGATGCTGTCCAGAGCATCCACCGCCACCGTCACCCCTTGCAGCAGTTCCCGGCCGTTGGCAGCGCGGAAGAAGGTCCGGACCGGGATCAGCTTCACGGACGGGTTGACCTGGTTGACCCGGTCCTGCGCCGCCGCAACCTTGGCTTTGCCCAGGTTGCGGGTGGTGGAGAACAGCTGCCGGTTGAGGTTGTGCTCTTCAAACTTATCCGGATCAACCGCGACAATCTGGCCCACCCCCAGCCGGGCCAACTCCTCGATTATGTACCCACCCAACCCGCCGCAGCCGATCACGGCGATCCTGCTCCGGAAAAGCTGTAACTGTTCGGCCACGGAAAACATGTTGCGGTTGCGCTGATAGCGTGCCGGCAGCAGGCCGTTTGCCAGAGCGAACTCTTCCACGGCCGCATGGCTCAGGCCCAGTCGTTCGACCGCCTCCAGCTGAGCGGCCCAGGGCAGCAGCCCGTCAACAGAACACTTTTGGAGATATTCAAGCACGTTCAACATATCAACCTCCACCAACCAGGGGAAACAGTGCCAGGGTGTCCCTGTCATGCAATACCTGATCGAGGGCCGCATGCCGGCCATTGACCAGCACGACCCCGATCTGCTCTTCGGTCAGCCCCAGGCCGAGCACGATCGTACGGCAGCCAGTGCCTTCGGTAAGCTCTTGCGAAGTGACCTTGAAGCGCCCGTTTCTGAAGGTGGCGAATAGTTTGACAGTTACCTGCATACACGCTCCATCAGCAATAAGCCTGAAACCCTTAGCCACAGAGGACACAGAGGACTTCGGTCTCCTCTGAGAACTCTGTGTCCTCTGTGGCAGGATGCTTTTCCATATTTAAAAATTCCAGAACTCGTCGATTTCGTCACCGCTGAAATCCCAGATGGCGTTGTGCGGCGCCACCGTTTCGGTCGTGAAAAATTCGGGCAGGCGGTCGTGGATGTTGCTGAAGCCGGCCTCGATGTTGAACTGGTGCTCGACCTTGAGGATATGCTTGCCCAGGTTGGTGACGTCGTCGCCGGTCAGGCTGATGCCGAAACGGGCATTGATCATGTCGATCAGCGCCGGCAGGCACTCGGGGATATCCAAGGCCGGGAAGGCGATGAAGATGCACATGCCGGTGGAGTCCACCGCCGCGGTTGCGATCTGCAGGTTGCGGGAAAGCTCAACTTGGCCGTCTTTCTTGAGCGGATCTACATAGCCGCCGACGTTGAGGATGTTGGTGGCGATGGTGTAGCCGGCGGTGTGGTCGGCGCCCATGGTGCTGGTGGCATAGGTGATGCCGATGCCCTTGACCGAACGTGGGTCATAGGCCGGGATGCCCTGGTTTTTTACGACCGGTACGCGGGTGACGCCATAGGTCTTGCCGACCGAGCCGGCGCCGCCGCCCAGGATGCGCCCGAGCGGTGTGCCCTGGCCGATTTCCTCGGTCAGAATGCGCAGCATCTCCTTGCTGTCTCCCCACGGCAGGATTCCGGCTTCCATGGCTACCCCAAACATGACCGCGGTTTCGATTGAATCGATGCCGATGTCGTCCATCAGGCTGTCGGCGCGGGCGATGTCGTCCAGGTTGTCGATGCAGCAGTCCGCTCCCAGCCCCCAGATGGTCTCGTATTCAAAGCCGGAAGTGACATATTTGCCCTGCTGGTCGTGATAGACCTGCGAGCACTGGATGATGCAGCCGGCGTGGCAGCCGTGCTTGACCTTGCCGCCGCGGGCGGCGATGGTGTCATGCATGGTTTCGCCGGAGATCTTGTCGGCCCCGTCGAAGCGGCCAGCCGTGAAGTTGCGGGTCGGCAGGCCGCCGGCCTCGTTGAGGATGTTGACCAGCACGTTGGTGCCGTAGGTCGGCAGGCCTTCGCCGCTGACCGGGTGGTCCATCAGTGCCTTGGCAAAGACACGCGCGGCTGTCTTGAATTTTTCCGGGTCTGCGATCGGCACCTTGGGTGCGCCCTGGTCGTCGATGGAGATGAACTTGATCTTCTTGGAGCCCATCACGGCGCCGAGGCCGCCCCGGCCATGGCTGCGGATCTTACTGTCCGGGTCCTTGACCGAGATGTTGGCGGCGGTCATCTTCATCTCGCCGGCCGGTCCGATGGTCAGGATGCCGGTCTTCTTGCCAAGCCGCGCTTCGATGGCTTCGATCACCGCGAAATTCCATTTGCCGACCAGCTCGGTTTCTTCCCGGATCGCGACACCCTCCATCGAGACGTGCAGGCTGTACCACTTGTCTTCCTTGGGGATGCCTTCGATGATCAGCGCCTTTATGTCAAGCCTTGCCAGCATCTGGGCGGCGGTGCCGCCGGCGTTGCTCTCCTTGATGGTGCCGGTCAAGGGGCTCTTGGCCCCGGCCGAGAGTCGGCCCGAGTTGGCGGCCGGGGTGCCGGTCAGCAGACCGGGGGCAAAGACCAGCTTGTTGTTGGGGCCCAGCGCATGACAGGTGGGCGGCACTTCGGCGGCGACGATGGTCGAGGTCAGGCCGCGCCCGCCCAGGCCTGCCCAGGCCGCGGGAACTGTTTCGGTACTGGTGCTCAGGTCGTTCATGTTGATGCGGATTATTTTATCCATTCTGTTCTTCTCCCGATCTTGTATCTGAATCCGTAGGGGCGCCGGTTGCCGCGCCCTTGTTGGTCGATTGATGCAAGGGCGCGGCAAGCAGGGCGTTGAGAATTGTTGACATTGTAACCCCTCCCAACCTCCCCTTAAATTAAGGGGAGGGGCTTGAACCCCCTCTTAAGGTAAGAGGGGGCAGGGGGAGTTATGGGTTTTACATGGCTGCCTTGAAGATCTCCACCACCTGCTCCAGCGTCGCCTTGCGCGGGTTGGTGAACTGGCAGGCGTCCTTCTTGGCGTTTTCGGCCATCACCTTCAGATCCTCTTCCTTGACGTTGAGAGCCTTGAGACCGGTGGGTATGCCGATCGAGGCCGATAGCCTGCGGATGGCGCCAATAGCCTTTTCGGCCGCTTCCATCACCGACAGGCCGCTGATGTTCTCGCCCATGGCCACCGCGATGTCGGCGAAACGCTGCGGACAGGCGATCAGGTTGTACTGGCTGACGGCCGGCAGCAGGATCGCGTTGCAGACACCGTGGGGCAGGTTGTAGAAACCGCCCAGCTGATGGGCCATGGAGTGAACATAGCCGAGGCTGGCGTTGTTGAAGGCCATGCCGGCCAGGTACTCGGCATAGGCCATCTTGTCACGGGCTTCCAGGTTCTCGCCGTTGGCCACGGCCGGGCTCAGGTATTGGGCAACCAGTTCGATGGCCTTGATGGCGCAGGCGTCGGTGATCGGAGTGGCGATGGTGGAGACATAGGCCTCGACCGCGTGGGTCAGCGCGTCCATGCCGGTGGCGGCGGTCAGCGCCGGCGGCTTTCCGACCATCAGGACCGGGTCGTTGACGGCGATGTTGGGTGTGCAGCGCCAGTCGACGATGGCCATCTTGACGTGGGTATCGGTGTTGGTGATGATGCAGAAACGGGTCATCTCGGAAGCGGTGCCGGCGGTGGTGTTGATCGCCAGGAAGGGGGGCATCGGTTTGGTGGATTTGTTGACCCCTTCGAAATCGCGGATGTTGCCGCCGTTGCCGATAACCATGCCGACGCCCTTGCCGCAGTCGTGGGAGCTGCCGCCGCCCAGGGAAACGATGCCGTCGCAGTGGTTGTCCCGATAGACCTTGACGCCGTCATGCACGTTCTTGTCGGTCGGGTTGGGTTCGGCGCCGTCAAAGATGACAGCCTTGAGGCCGGCTGCCTCGATGTAGCCCTTGATCGTGTCGGCCACGCCCATCCTGGCCAGCCCGGCATCGGTAACAATCAACAGCTTGGTGGCGCCCAGCGCCTTGGCCTGCTCTCCAGCTTCCTTCGAACAACCTACGCCCATCAATGAAACGGTGGGGATGTAAAAACCGAATGTCTGATCTGCCAAAGCCATGTGTACTTCCTCCTCTTGGTGTGATTGGGTGTTCTTCCCCTGTTTTCGTAACCGACATGAACCGGTTGTGTGCATACGGTTTCGTAGAACGTTTTTTCAGGTCATCGCAAGCCCTGTACCAACTGTTTCATGAGAGGCGTCCGGAAAAGTCACCCCGTGCTTTGTCTTGTGTATTCAGCATGTTATCCGCTGGCATGCTTGCATGTGTGTCAGGAGCTTCACAGGCACTGTTCCAATGTAGAACAGTGCAATCGTATCGATACGTAACAGGCGTTACGTTTGTGAACAGTGCTCCGGCGCTGTTTTCGGAATTGGCGTCAAGCCTGCGGCCGGCCTCAAATGGCATCTCATTTCCCCGTAATCACTGCTCCAGGGCGGCCTGACGTGTACCCGGACATCTGCTCCATAAACAAATGAGGAAAAGTGGTATCGAAATTGCCTTGCAGTGTTTCAGGATGTTCATTCGCGGTTGCATGGGTGGACAATGGAAACGACCGGAGAGGAGAGCAAAATGGGAGAGAAAGTTATTGGCGTCCGTATCGGTGAGGCCAAGGCAGAGCACAAACGACAGGTCACCCTGCCGGAAGTTGAAATCCCGGTGGTCCGGGGAAAAGTGGGCCGGCCCAGGGGCAAGTACAGTGATCCGCAAAAACCCTACGTGGTTTCCATGCGTATTTCCGACGACGAAATGCTGCGAATCCAGGAGATGATGCGGGCTACCAACAAGGGCGCTTCCGAGCTGATGCGCGCAGCCTTCCAGCTGTTCAAGTCCGAAGTGATTTTCAATCAGACGGCTTCAGCCGCCTAAATACTTCCGGTAAGCACGATGATGTAGTAAAGTGAACAATCGGACGCCGTGCGGCAGCTGCTTTTGAAGCTTGGCTGCTTCCGGTCCTTTCGATCAGACAGCAAACATAAAGGCGGATTCAGACATGTTCGAAGTGATCAGTAACGATATTCTGGCGCCGAACCTCCACAAAATGGTGGTTCGGGCGCCGCGGGTGGCCCTGGCGCGCAAGGCCGGGCAGTTTGTCATCGTACGGGCCGACAAAGGCGAAGAGCGGATTCCCCTGACCATCGGCGATGCCGATCCGGCCGCCGGTACCATCACGCTCTTCATCCAGGCCATCGGCGCCTCAACCTGCAGAATCGTCGCCATACCGGCGGGGGGCTTCATCCGGGACGTGGCCGGACCGCTGGGGCAGCCGACCCATATCGAGAACTGGGGACAGGTCGCCTGCATCGGCGGCGGGGTCGGAACCGCGGTGCTCTATCCGCTGGTCAAGGCCCTGGCTGCCGCCGGCAACCGGGTTACCACCATCATCGGCGGTCGTTCCAGCCAATACATCATCCTGGCCGATGAACTGGCGGCGCTTTCGGAAAGGCTGCTGATCACCACCGAGGATGGCAGCCTGGGCCGCAAGGGATTTGTGACTGCCGAGCTGGCCGACCTGATCGCCTCACACGACAATTCACCACGGGTGGTGCTGGCGGTCGGCCCGGTGCCGATGATGCGCGCGGTGGCCGAATTAACCCGTCCTCACCAGATCGAGACCATCGTCAGCCTTAATCCTGTCATGATCGATGGTACCGGCATGTGCGGCGGCTGCCGGGTGGTGGTGGGCGGAGTGGCAAAATTCGCCTGCGTGGATGGCCCGGAGTTCGACGGCCACCTGGTGGATTTTGACGGCCTTTCGGACCGGCTCACCACCTATCGCGGTTTCGAGGAACAGGCCCGCCATGCCGCAAGCGAGTGCAAGCTGGCGCTGGATGTTACTCCTGACAAATTGAGCATCAAGGAGCGGCTGGCCATACCGCGGGTTCACATGCCCGAACTCGATGCCGAAGTGAGAAGCCGCAACTTCGAGGAGGTCAACCTGGGGCTGGATTACGATCAGGCGGTACGTGAGGCGCAGCGCTGCATCCAGTGCAAGAGCCGCCCCTGTGTGGAAGGCTGCCCGGTGGGTGTCTCGATTCCGGAATTCATTGGCGCGCTGGCTGAGGAAGACCTGGTCAAAGCCGCGCTGATCCTGCGGGGTGATAACGCGCTGCCGGCGGTTTGCGGCCGGGTCTGTCCGCAGGAAAGCCAGTGCGAAGCCAAGTGCGTCTGCGGTGTCAAGGGGGATCCGGTTGCGATCGGCTATCTGGAGCGTTTCGTGGCCGATTGGGCCATGGCCAACGTTTCCGAGCTTCCCGAAGAGAAGCTGCCGCCGGCCAGCGGCAAACGGGTCGCCATCGTCGGCTGCGGGCCGGCCGGGCTGACCGCGGCCGGTGAACTGGCCCGCCAGGGGCACGGCGTAACGATCTTCGAGGCGCTGCATGACACCGGCGGTGTTTTGCGTTACGGCATCCCCGAGTTCCGTCTGCCCAAGGAGATCATCGATACCGAGGTGGCCCGGCTGGTCGAGCTGGGGGTGACGATCGAGTGCAACGTGATCATCGGCAAGACCCTGACCCTCGACCAGCTCTCGCACGAATTCAACGCGATCTTCATTGCCAACGGTGCCGGTTTGCCGACCATGCTCAACGTCCCCGGCGAGAACCTGAAAGGGGTCTATTCCGCCAACGAGCTGCTGACCAGGGTCAACCTGATGGAAGCCGGGCGCAATCCGCACTCATCCACGCCGGTTATCGCGGGGCGGAATGTGGCGGTCATCGGCGGCGGCAACACCGCCATGGACTGCGTCCGCACCGCCCGCCGGCTGGGCGCCGAGCGGGCCATGATCATCTATCGCCGCGGCGAGGCGGAGATGCCGGCCCGGATAGAGGAGATCAAGCATGCCAAGGAGGAAGGGGTAGAGTTCATCATGCTGACCGCGCCGCTGGAGATTCTCGGCAGCGCCGAGGGGTGGGCGGCCACGCTGCGCTGTCAACGCATGGAACTGGGACCGCCGGATGAATCGGGGCGTCGCAAGCCGCTGGCCGTGGCCGGGTCGGAGTACGATATTCCGGCCGATGTGGTGGTCAATGCGGTCGGCACCGGGGCCAACCCGCTCCTGACCGCCACCGCCCCGGATCTGAAGCTGAACAAGTGGGGCAATATCACGGTGGATGCGAGCGGCGCCACCACTGTTGCGGGTGTCTTTGCCGGTGGCGACATCGTTCGCGGCGGCGCCACGGTGATCCTGGCCATGGGTGACGGCAAACAGGCTGCCGAGGCGATCAACAGATATCTGGCCGGGTAACCGCTTTTTCCAGGTTTAAACCTGCCCCTGTAAACCGGCAGGGCCTTGAGGAGTCACCATGAACATCAGCAAATTTGTCGCCCCGGAGATCATCTTCGGCCGGGGCTCCCTGAGCCAGATCGGCGAGAGTGTCGTACGCATCGGCGCCTCGAAAGTTTTTCTGGTGAGTGATCAGGACGTGATCAAGGCCGGCTGGGTCGATCTGGCCGTGCACTACCTGCGGGCCGCCGGTCTGGAAGCGGAGATCTTCTCCGCGCTGACCACCAATCCCAAGGATTTCGAGGTGACCGAGGGGGTGCAGCGCTATCTGGCGTCGGGCTGTGACGGCATCGTGGCGGTCGGCGGCGGCAGCCCCACCGACGTGGCCAAGGCCATCGCCATCCTGGCCACCAATGGCGGGGTGCTGCAGGATTACGAGGGTATCAACAGGATCAGCCGCCCCTTGCCGCCGATGCTGATTGCGCCCAGCACCGCCGGCGCCGGGTCGGAGGTCAGCCAGTTCGCGATCATCGTCGATACTGCCCGCAAGCTGAAGATGTCGATCATTTCCAAGTCGCTGGTGCCGGACATCGCCATCGTGGACCCGGAGGTGGTCAAGACCATGGACGCCAAGCTGGCAGCTGCCACCGGGCTGGACGCATTTACCCACGGCATCGAATCCTACGTGTCGCTGGCGGCAACACCGCTGACCGACATCCACGCCCTCAAGGCGATTCAACTGATCTCGCGCAACCTTCGGCTGGCCGTGGCCGACCGGCAGGACATGGAAGCCAATACCAACATGTCCATGGCCAGCCTGACTGCCGGGCTGGCTTTTTCAAACGCCATCCTGGGCGCTACCCATGCCATGACCCATCAGGTGGACGGCCTGATTGACCAGCACCACGGCGAAACCAACGCCTCGATCCTGCCGCATGTAATGGAATTCAATCTGAGCGCTTGTCCTGAACGCTTCCGGGACATTGCCGAGGCCATGGGTGAAGATGTGGCCGGCCTTTCCACGGTGGCGGCGGCGGAGCGGGCGGTGGCGGCGGTACGGCAGTTGATCGGCGACATCGGTCTGGCCAAGGGCCTGGGTGAGATCGGCTTGAGCGAGGAGTTCATCCCGCTCTTGAGTGAAAATGCGCTCAAGGATGCCTGCCTGGTAACCAATCCACGCCGGGCCAGCCGGGAGGATCTTGCGGAAATTTTCAGGAAATGCCTGTGAACGGCGCACCGGGCGGGGAAGCATCCATGGATAACCGGGAAAAATTGCTGGAACAGCTGACCGGAGTCGATTCGTCCAAGCTCAATTATTACGTCGAGCTGAAAAAACGCAACCAGGAAGTACTGAAGCAGAACAGCCGCCTGGAGATCCTGCGCCAGCTCTCCCGAGATATCAATATCGACATGTCCATAGCCGACATCGTCGAAGGGGCCTTTTCCAAACTGCCCCAGACCTTGCCGTGCGATTTCCTGGGGCTGGTGGCGGTCAAAAGCAACGGCCTGATTCTCAAGGCGCTGCAACCGCCGGATTTCTGCCGTATCGAAGACTTTCCGGCCCACTCCCCCTCACTGAAGGTGATACAGCAAAAACGGGCCGAGATTTTTAACCTGCCGCCTGACGAGCTTAGCCATATCCTCATCAACCCGGCCTATCCGGGCCCGTTGCGTTCATTGGCAATTGCCCCCATGTTCAAACGTGACGAAGTCATCGGCGCCCTGATAGTTGCCAGCGGAACTTTCGAAGCCTATGACAGGAATGATCTCAACTTCGTCGAACACCTGGGCGACCAGCTTTCGATCAGCATCCAGAACGCCAGGCTGTACAAACAGGTCTCGCGGGCCAAGGAAGAGTGGGAATCAACCTTCATGGCGGTGACCGACCCTATTTTCCTGGTGGATACCGACTACAATGTTTTGTTGCATAATGGCCGGCTGCCGGCCGAGATGCAGTTTTTCTGGGATCAGTCGCTCAGCCGGAAATGCTTTGCCAAACTGCACGGCCGCAAGGAACCCTGCCAGGATTGCCCGATCCGCGAGGTGCAGCGGACCCGGCAACCGGTTTACCAACGCTGGCAGACCGAATCCGGGCTGGTACTGGATCTTTCCTATTACCCGGTAATGACCGAAGGCAAACAGCTGTCGGCGGTGACAATCATCCTCAAGGATGTTACCGAGAAAATGAAAATGGAAGGGCAACTGATCCAGTCGGCCAAGCTGGCGGCCTTGGGAGAAATGGCCGCCGGGGTGGCCCATGAGCTGAACAGTCCGATGACCGTGATCATCGGCACGGCCCAGCTGGTTGCCAGGGAACTGCAGCAGGACGGCCAGTCGGAACGGGCCGCAGAACTGGAGGACATCGTCAATTCCGGGCTGCGCTGCAAGCGCATCATTCAGAACCTGCTGACCTTTTCCAGGCAGGATCAGCAGCCGGCAACCGAAATAGACCTGAATGACGAGGCCAGGCGGGTGCTGGGCATGATCAAGTACCAGATCAACCGCAGCCGGATCACGATCACGGAGCGGATGACGGCGGACCTTCCGCGCCTGATCGCCAATGGACCTCAGATTCAGCAGGTATTGACCAATCTCCTGATCAACGCCCGTGACGCGTTGAACGAGGTGGCAGGGCGCGAGAAAGTAATCGAGGTTTCAAGCGAATTGCGGGTTGTGAGCGGCCGAAGATGGGCGGTTTTGAGTGTTTCCGATAACGGAATCGGCATTCCTTCCGAAAACCGGCCCAAGATATTTACCCCGTTCTACACCAGCAAGGAGGCCACCAAGGGCACCGGGCTGGGGTTGTCTGTCAGCCTGGGTATCGCGGAATCCCATAACGGGACCATCGAAGTGACCAGCACGCCGGGTCAGGGGAGCACCTTTTCCCTGGTGCTGCCGATTGATCAGCAATGATGTGCAGTACCTTGTAACGCGTATGCTTTCGCAGCAAACCCCTCTAAATCTCCCCTTATCAGGGGAGACTTCAAAGCTTCCCCCCTGATAAGGGGGGACTGAGGGGGGTTGGTTTTAGATGTTACGTCGTACCAGGAAAGAAGGGAAGTATGCCGCCTGTTAAGATATTGATCATCGACGACGAAGCGGATGTCTGCGGTTTTTTCCGCCGGATGCTGACCAGAAAAGGTTATCAGGTTACCACCGCAACCAATGAAGCGGATGCCTTGAAAGCGCTGGCCGAGACCCGTTTCAACGTGGCCATGGTGGATCTTAAGCTGCCGGATACCGACGGCCTGACCCTTTTGCAGGCGATCAAGTCCCGCCAGCCTGACTGCGAAGTGATCATCATGACCGGCTACAGCACCGTCAAGACGGCGGTGACGGCTATGCAGCGGGGGGCCTACGAATACCTGGAGAAGCCGTTTGACGACATCGGCGAAATCGAGGCATTGATCGCCAGGGCCGTTGCCCATGGTGAACCGGGACTCCAGGGGGAACAGGCACGGGAGGAATGGGCCGACGTCGCCAGCGCGGTCGGCTTCCAGGTTGGCGGCTCGCCGCTGATGCGACGTCTGGTGTCGCTGGCCTACAAGGTGGCCGGCAAAAACATCAACGTGCTGATCCAGGGAAAAACCGGTACCGGCAAGGAGGTGCTGGCCCGTTTCATCCATGCCGCCTCGAACCGGGCCGAGGCGGCCTTCATCCCGGTCAACTGCGGCGCGCTGCCGGAAAATCTGCTGGAGAGCGAGCTGTTCGGCCACGAACGGGGCGCCTTTACCGGCGCCAACCAGACCCGGCGCGGCATTTTCGAGCTGGCCAACCATGGCACCCTGCTGCTGGACGAGA
>JAURXC010000351.1 GCA_030654645.1 Deltaproteobacteria bacterium
CCCGGCCGGCGCGCCGTTATCACCGGAGCAGGAGTCCGGCAGCGCCGGCGGGGAGGCTGAATCCACTCCCGGAGCCGGAATTGTCGAAGCGCCGGACAGCCCGGACCCGGTGTTACAACAGCAACGGCGATCTGATAACAGGGGTGAGACGCCTCGGACGGATAAAGGCACAGCTGACGGGAAATGCCGCGAAACCCCCACTCCGGGCGGTCGAAGCAATCAAACCCGCGCCGAGGTTTCGGAGGATCTGTACCCGCTGCTGGTCCACCAGGCCGGACTGGTGCTGCTGCATCCCTTTCTGGCCCGTTTTTTCGAGATTTCCCACGTCAAGGAGGTCGGCAGGGAAGAACTGCGCCCGACCTCCCTGCCACGTGCCGCCGCGCTGTTGCATCTGCTGGCCACCGGACGCGAAGATCTCTATGAATACGAACTCGGCCTGATAAAGATACTGCTGGGGCTCGATCCAGGGACAGCTCTGCCGGTCTGCGCCGGACTGCTAAGCGCCGAGGATCGCGAAGAGGCCGAAACAGTGCTGCAGTCGGCCATCGAACACTGGAGCGCACTCAAGAACACCTCGGCCGGCGGCCTGCGCTCCGCCTTCATCGAACGTCACGGACTGCTGCGCAGGGACGATGGCGGCTGGAAACTGAACCTGGAGCGCAAATCATATGACATTTTGCTGGGCCAGCTCCCCTGGGGCATCGGCATCGTCAAACTGCCGTGGATGAAACGAGCGATATTTACAGAATGGTGACCCCATGAATGAAAACGCCCGTGATCTCGGACTGGAGCTTGAATGGTTTGCCCGGACCCTGGAGGAGCGGATCAAGGCCTGTTTCGGCGAAGATTGCGGCGCCCTCCCCCCGATCCCGCCGCCGGACCTGGGCGGAAGCGACTCCTGTTATGCCCGCTTCATCCGGCACTACGACCTGCAGCCCGGCGAACGGCTGGTGCTGCTGCTGGCATTGATCCCCCACGTCCGTCCGCAGCTGCTGGACGTGCTCTGGAGCACCAACAGGGAAACCGGGCGAGGGTTTACCCAGTTTGGGGGATTGCGCGGCACGGCCCACGGCGGCCTGATCCCGACCGGCGAGACCGCCGCCTTCATCCTGGCCGGCGACGACCTGGCCGCCCGTTTCGAAGTGACGCAAATGTTCGAAGGCGACCATATCTTCGCGCTGCATGCGATTCTGCAACTCTCCCCGGCAACGGCCGGCGAACCGCTCTTGAGCGGAGCGCTGACCCTTTCCCGCGAATACATCTCGTGGCTGACCACCGCCACCGTGCGCAAACCGAACTTCAACAGTGAATTTCCGGCGCGTTTGATCACGACCGGACTCGAATGGGAAGAGCTGGTGCTGCCCCGGACCACCCTGGAACAGCTGGAGGAGATCGGGCACTGGATCCTGTACGGAGACCGGCTTATGCGGGATTGGGGGATGGAAGGGAGGCTGCAGCCAGGCTGCACCTGCCTGTTTCACGGCCCGCCCGGCACCGGCAAGACCCTCTCGGCCGGCCTGCTGGGCAAACAGTGCGGCTGCGATGTCTACAGGATCGACCTGAGCATGATCGTCTCCAAATACATCGGCGAAACCGAGAAGAACCTGGCCAGGATATTCGACATGGCCGAGCACAAGCGCTGGATCCTCTTCTTTGACGAAGCCGATGCGCTGTTCGGCAAGCGCACCAGGGTCGATGATGCCCATGACCGCTACGCCAACCAGGAAATCAGCTTCCTGCTGCAGCGGATCGAGGAGTTCAACGGGGTCGTGATCCTGGCCTCCAATATGAAGGCCAATATCGATGAAGCCTTCAACCGCAGGCTGCAGGCGGTAATCCACTTTCCCATGCCCGGTCCGGATGAGCGCCTGCGGATCTGGAAGGGCGCGTTTCCGCAGAAAGCGATACTGGAAGAGCGCATCGATCTCGGGCAGATCGCCGAGAAGCATGAACTGGCCGGAGGCACGATCATGAATGTTGTCCGCCATGCCTCGCTGAAGGCGCTCAGCCGCAACAGCGAAACGATCCTGCTGGAAGATATGGAAGAGGGCATCCGGCGTGAATTCCGCAAAGCGGGAAGAACCGTCTGATACCCGGAACGTCACGCATCCCGTGCCCCATTTTTGACAAAAAGTGAAACGGTTCAATCGGAGGTGAATCATGCATGCACCGGTCACGGAAAAAAAGACCGCCGGAGCGACCAGCTGCCAACAACCCTGTCCCGCCGCCGAGCCCTTGAAACAGGAGGCTTTGGTGGCAAATCCCGTAACCATGTTTGCGAACGGCCGGCTCAGGTATGGCCAAACAAGCTGGATCCCCAGGAACGCCACCTATCCCAGGCTGGATATTGACTGGAGCGGCTCCGGCAACAGCTGCAGCGGCAGGGTCAGGCCGACCACCGCCGCAATGGGGCCGGTCAGCCTGACCTTCCTGGCGCCGGGCGTCTACATGGTTCCGGGGGCACTGGTTACGGCCAATGGGCCACAATGCGGTCCGCGAGGGAGGCAGGTTCCTTTCTTCACCACCGTTGACTCAGCCATGTCCAACATTGCCAGGCTGGCCGAGGAGGAGCACCGCAGCGACTATCAGCGGACCTATCAACTCACCCTGCAGCGCTGGGCCAACATCATCAACGCGGTGGCCGCAACCGGCCGCACATTCGGCCCGGGCACGAGAACGGTGGTGGAGACGGAAATCAACTCGCTCCTCACCCGAAACGGCAACCGGACGCGCAATCAATGGATCGCCGAGATTAACCGCCTCAACGCACTGAGCCTGCAGCGTGACACCAGCGGTTGGCACGCGTTGAAATCGGACGGCCCATCGGTGACCGTTGCTCCGGACTGCTCAAAGGTCACCGGCACCACGGTCCTGGCGGCCACGACCAGGGTTCCGGGACCGGCCTCGGCCGCACTCATCAACTAACATAAGGAGTCGTGTAAATGAATCTGACGGCCCAACAGAAGAGACTCTGTGAACAGATCATCAATGTTTTTGAATCCGGGTCTCCCCTGGGAAATTACAGCGCGATTTCGATCTACAAGGATGGACCGCACAACCAGCGCCAGGTGACCTACGGCCGCTCGCAGACCACCGAATTCGGCAACCTTGCCGAGTTGCTGGATATGTATGTCAAGGCCGGGGGAATCTACAGCGAAGCGCTGCGCCCCTACCTTGACAGGATCGAAGTGACGCCGCTGGCCGATGACGCCCTGTTCGTGCAGCTTTTACGCGATGCGGGCCGGAAGGATCCGCTCATGCGCCAGACCCAGGATGCCTTCTTCGACAAGCGCTATTTCATTCCGGCGATGAACTGGGCCGACAACAACGGCTTCAGCCTGCCACTGTCGGCGCTGGTAATTTACGATTCCTTCATCCACAGCGGTTCGATCCTGAATTTTCTGCGCAAGCGCTTCCCGGAATCTCCCCCCGCCAGCGGCGGCGACGAACGTGCCTGGATCATCCAGTACGTGGACACGCGCCAGGAGTGGCTGGCGAACCACGAGAACCGGATCCTCCGGAAAACGGTCTATCGCACCGCCTGCTTCAAATACGAGATCAACCGCGACAACTGGGATCTCTCCCGGCTGCCGATCAATGCCAACGGCATCGAAATCAGCTGAAGGGCAGGAATCCATCGAAGGAGAACGGAATCGGTTCCGTCACCTGCAGCGCAATCCAGCTTGAAGTTTCACCCCTGAAGCAAAGGGTTATCACATAATATTTGAGGAGATAAAAATGCAATTCATCGCCACGCTGAAATCCGCCCCGCTCAACGACCGCGCCGAAATGGTTCGCCGCCTCAAGGAGAAACCGCCCGCAACCGCCGAAATAGGCTTTGCTTTTCGCCAAACCATGCAACGTGACGGCAGCCAGGCGGTCAAACTTGCCGAGGCCTATGCCGAAGGGCTGGGCTCGCTGCGGGACCACAGGTCTTTCTTCCAGCATCTGGCGGCCTCGTCAAAAGAAGAGCGCTGCGCCGGTATCCAGGGGTACCGCAACGTGGGACTGGGCTCCGCGGTTGTACACTCGGTCGGTTTTCTGCCCGCCGCCCAGGGTAAGGTTGTCATGCGTGATTTCCTGCTGCGTCCCGACGGCGAAAAGGATCAACCAGCCTTTCGCGATCTGGCCCTGTGGTTCTCCAAGGCCGGGGCGGCAATCCGCAAAGGGGAGAAAGACGTCCCGCTGCCCGAGCCGGGCACTGATTCCGCGGTAGTTGAGTGGATCGAAGGCGCCGTGGACACCCTGGTCGAAGCGGTGAAGTCGGTTGCCAATGCTGTTATTGAAGTGATCGGCGGCGCAATCACCGCCATCGCCGAAGCGGTCAGGGATGTGATCAGCTGGACGGTCGAACAGGTATCCGACATGGTGCGTGCGGTCCTCACCGCCGGAATGCAAATTGCCGAACTGGTGGAAGGGGCCTTCAACGCCGGAATGCAGGTCCTCAAACAGATCCTGCGAGGAATCGAGGCTGCCGGCAGGGCGCTGAAGGAGGTGCTATCATCGATAGTCAACTTCACCGGTGATCTGCTGGTGCAGACTCTCAGGGCTATTGACCAGATTGGGCGGACCGTGGGCGAACTGTTGAGCTGGATGGCCTCACAGGTTTACAGCGTGGTGGAGAATTTTGTCGGGGCCCTGATTGCCATCGGCAAGGAGGTCGGCAATATTCTCAACCAGACGCTCCAATTCGGGGCTGCGATAGTCGGGGGAGTGGTCAGGGCTTTGATTGCTCTCGGCCATGCCGCCACGGATATCCTGATCGCGGTGGTTACCCGTCCGACAAGCCTGCTTGATGCCGTGACGCACGCAATGCTGGACCTTGGGCGCTCGGTTTCCGACATACTCGGCGATCTTGCCGGCTCCGCACTTGACTATGTGGATGAAGTCGCCGGCTCGCTGAGCAGGGTCGTCGGCATCATGGGTGACCTGGCGGCATTCATTGCCACCACGGCAATCGAAACCGCCCGCCGGGTGGTAAAGGGATTGCTGGACACCGGTAAATCCCTGGCCAATCTCGTGGCATCGGTCGCCTCCCACGGACTGGCCGCAATTCAGAGGATTATCGATGCGGCCCTGAACTTGGGGCTTACCCTGGTTGATGTGATCAAACAGACCATCAGCATCGGATCAGGTCTGCTCAAGGACGTGGTGAAAGCCCTGGTAGCCCTGGGAAAAACAACTCTGGAAATAGCATCTTCACTGGTTCGCTTCACCTACCAGGTAGGCGCAAGGCTGGTTGAAGGCATGCTTGCCGCGGGCATGGCGGTCGGCGAGCTGCTTGAGACCGCGCTTTCACAGGGATACACCATGTTCCGCCGGATGGTAAACGGCATCCTCCATACGCTGGGACCGGTTGGAGACGTGCTTGATTGGGTGGTAACCAGGGTTGGCTCCATGGGAGACGATCTTTGGCGGCATGCGGTCGAAGCTATCCGCTACGCCAAACACAACATCATCGAAATAATGGATTGGGCGCTGGCAAAAGGAACCGATGCATTCAACTCGATTGTCAAAGCGGTCGAAGATGCGGGAGAAAAACTGACCGTGGTATTCGAGTGGGCCGTGGCTGCCGGTGAATTTGCCATTGAGCAGCTTGTCGTGGCAACGATCAAGCTCAAAAACTCGGTCAGCTACCTGCTCACCTGGGCCGCTGAAGACGCGTTGCCGGCACTGGCTAAAATTGCCGCTGCTCTGCTGGATGCTGGCCAGTCCGTGGCCGATCTTATCGCCTGGACCGCCTCCAGAACCGTGCAGGCAGTGACCGAGGTCGTGAGCGGTATCCTGGATTCAGGGGTGACGCTGCTGAATCTGTTCGCCGATACGATTGTCCACCCCGGCAACGTAATCAAGAATATCGTTGAGGCGGTTAAAACCGTCGGTCGCACCACAACCCAGATATTGGAAGCCGCCACATCTCTGGCCGATGACAGTTGGGGCCGGATCCTTGTTGCCCTGCGTGAGTTGGGGCAGAGCGCCAGACAGATCGTGGAGGCCGCCTTCGACCTTGGCGCAAGCGCCCTCGCGCTGGTGTTTGCCTATGTGCTCACATGGTTTGGCGTTCATCGTCCGCTCACGGCCGAAGAACGAAAAGATGCCGAAGATGTCTTCGGGACGTCGATCAACCTCGATTCTGTCCTGGTAGCGGTGCTCTCTCCCCCGGTTGACCTGATCGAGCTGGTCAATAACGAGCGTCCGTTTACCACCATGTACGTCATCAACTTCGCTTCCTGGGCGGATGTGGTGCGGAAAAAACTGATCCATGAGCTGACCCATGTGTGGCAGGGCGTTGTCGCCGGCCCCATTTACATGGTCCAGGCCATTCACGCCCAGATTGATTACGGGAGCGAGGCCTATAATTACGGAGGAACAACGGCGCTGGAAACCGCCCGCAACAACGCGGGTTCCGACCAGGAGGCATTCGACTCCTTCAACCGGGAATCACAGGCCGCCATCATCGATGACTATTGGACCTTGCGCTTCGACACCACACCAAGCGACCCGGCGGCATGGGCGCCTTATCAACCGTATGCGAATGTCGTACACGCCTGACACCTGGCTGCTCAGCGCGCCTCCCGAGGCCCTGCCGGCTCTGCGCCCACTAATCCAGGCGCATCAAGAGCGCAGACCGGTGCGAATCCTCGTTCCGTCCGACAATTGGCAAGAGCAGCTTGAAGATGTAGCGGGTGTGCTGGTGGTTGGCAACCGCCGGCACACCCCGCGCACGGCGCTCCCGGGGCCTTTTGTAACTTCTGTCGCCGGACGCCGGGTGCCGGCCGGCTGGCTACCTTTCTCAATTTTGGCCGATCTGGGCTGTTTTGCCAACGCCGCCGCCGAAGTCCAGCAACGCTCAGGCAGTGGTGGCCCCATCGCTCTGCTTGGCCAGTTGGACGACCATGTCACCAGGATGATTCGCAGAAGCGTGCAAATCCTTGCCGGAGAAAACGGCGAGCCGTCAATACCGGTATTCTGGTGGACCGCCGACCGGATTATCAGGCGGGACCTGCTCGGTGCGTTGCGCATCGGCCTGGGTGTGGCCATGTACTGCGGACATGGGCGGCCATACGGCTGGGCAGGTTACCATGGACTGCACAGTCGCCATCTGGCACATGCCAAGGGTCGGCCGACAGGAGCGATGCTCTCCCTGACCTGCCACACCGCAAACCGCTATCGCGTGGCGCTCTCATTTGCCGAAATGATCCCGCTCTCCGGAATTGCCGCGGCGGCCTTCAGTGCCGTGCGCCCGACTCAAACCGTGGACAACTGGTACTGGGGCATCAACATCTGTGAAGTGCTCAGCAGAAATCCGGCTTGCAGCCTAGGCGAACTGATACTCAAGGCCTGCCCTCCAAGACGGGAGCAGTGGCGCTCGTATCGAATCATCGGCGACCCGCTGGCGCCGTTGCTTTCCGCTCCGGATGCAGCGCAAGCCTGCGCCGGGATATGGGCGCCAGCACCAGACGACTCACCAATTCCGCCTGGGTATCTGTCAGAATTCACTGATGGATACTGCAGCAATTCCATATGAGAACTCCGGAATATAACGACATACGCATCCGGCTCCAAACCCGCGATTCAAATTCAACAAGCTAAAACCAACAAGCAACTGATGAACTACCCCGCAGCATGCTACGGGGTATCACTTGATTCAAACCGTCATGTTGATCATCAAAATCGCAAATATCGGAAAATATTACCTTGAAAGCACTTCCAATCTTAAATTTGAATTTATTGTTGAAATATATTTAAACTTATGAGATGCTTTAGAACGATGTTTTTGAATTATTGCTGATGAACGCCAACGTCGGTTTCTGCTTTGTTCACGCATGTAATGCCCATCGGAGTTTCCATACTGCCCTGCTCCATGGAAATTCAATTATTACTCAATCCATCCATCCATAAACAATCTTTTCCATCACAAGCGGAGCCCTTTAACTCCGAACAGCGGCAAAGGTTGGATTCTCACACCGGAGTGAGTCCACGTCCAGGGCGGACCTGCACCCCGAAACGACGTTGACGGCAGATGACACAAAAAATATCACCAAGGACAGTTGAAGCTGTGGAAAAATAAGATAAAATTCAGATTTATCAGGTTTGATTTTACGGCTTTGCTGGCGGTCAGCAGGGAGAGTAACCATGAAACTATCAATTTTCAGACATGTAATTATATCAAGTGCTCTGCTGGCCTTTTCCCTCCCGGCAGCCGATGCCGCCATGCAGTGCAATGGCTGTCACGGGACATCTGCACCGGTCGATTACCGCCCCCTGGATGAAGCCGGCCGTAATCCGGCCACCGGCGGTTTTCAGGGCAACCATCGCACCCATATGGATGCGCCGGCGGCTCCTTCGGCATGCGACACCTGCCACCCGGGCAGTTCGGCATACATATCCGCTCACCGCGATGGAAAGATCAAGCTCTCATCCCGCATCAACAATTCGCCGCTTACCACCGTCTATAATAACAGCACCAGCACCTTCAACCAGAGCGCGACCCCTTCTCTCGGCAGCTGCGGCAACGTCAACTGCCACTTCGAGAACATAACGCCGGCCTGGGGCAGCGACCCGGCGGCGACATCCTGTACTACCTGCCACGGGGCGCCCCCCAACGGTGGTTCGAGCGGCGCCGCCGGAAGCCACGCCAAACATGCCCAGTATTTTCCCGGCACAGCCAACTGCCTGAAATGCCACGCTAACAATACCAGCTTTCAGCATGCCACCAGCGCCGGAAACCGCAATCTGGCCATCAGCTTCGCCGCCGCGCCCAATAACGGCAGCGGCGTCTATTCAGGCGCGCTCAACGATTACCTGCCCAGCCAGACCAACAGCTTCGGCAACTGCACAGCCACCTACTGCCACAGCCCCGGTAACAAATCGGCAAGCTTCAATCCCCCCAACCAGACCGCCACCTGGGGCGGGACGCTGGGTTGCGCCGGATGCCATGCTGCAACTCCCGCCACCGGCAGTCACTCGGGCCATGTGTCAACCACCTACGGCGTGCCGGTCGCCTGTCACAAGTGCCATGCCGCCACGGTCACTTCCGGCATGACGATTTACTCGACCTCAAAACATGTCAACAAGCTGGTCAATATCGCCTTCAACAGCAGCACCACGGCCATCTTCGGCAAATACAGCGGTCACGTGACACCAATGCAGAAGAATCCCGGCTCGGGGTATGCCAGCTGCGAAAACGTCTATTGCCATTCCAACGGCCAGAATCCTGGCGGAACCTGGCCGCCGACCTACTCGACGCCAAAGTGGGGCGCCGCAGCAACCGGAGAATGCGGCACCTGCCACGACCACGGCTATCATGGCGGCGTTGCGCTGATAAGTTCCGGCAGCCACGGCAGGCATATGGGCTATAATTTCGGCGCGGATAACGTAACCAGATGCGGAATCTGCCACTACGGTTCCGCTTTTGCCACACCTTCCTGCTCTCTCTGCCACTTCAGCACCGCGCTAACGGACCTGCATGTTAACCACAAGGTCGATGTCAGTTTTGTAACCAAGTTTGGCGGTACGTACAACGGCACAACTGCGCCTGGCGACGGCTACAGCACCTGTTCCAACGGTTACTGCCACTCCAGCGGCGTCTCGGTTTCCAGCGGCACTGTGCCCAACAACACCAGCGTCAGCTGGGGTACAGCCGGACCGCTGGCGTGCAACTCCTGCCACGGCAATGCCACGTATGGCTCCGATTACCGCAAGGCGGCCCCCCTGTATGCCTCTGGCACTCCAAAGGGCAACGCCCATGCCAGTCACATCAGAACCGGCGCCCTCAGCGGCGTCTACATGCAGTGCTTCAACTGTCATGCTGGCACCACACACAACAACACAAGCATTGTTGACACTACACTGCATGTCAACAAAACCTACAATGTCGCCTCTGTACTTGGCGCCTTCTCGTCAGCCTTCCGTGATGGCGACAATACCATGAACAGTACGAAAGTAACCCTTGCCTACAGCTATAACGCCTCGGGCAGCAGCTGTTCCAACGTCTCCTGCCACCCGATCGGCTTAAACATCACCACGACGCCCCCCACTCCCAAGACACGCGCAACCAGCTCTGTCAAGTGGAACAAGAGCGGTGTCTGCATCGACTGCCACAATATCGACATGCAAAGCACATCAACCTTCCACCACTCGATGCGCAACTATTCATCCGGTTACCCGCTGCTCTCCCCATACAGCAGCGCCACCAACGGCATAAACGTCTATTCCCGGCGCTGCACCATGTGTCACGTCGATCACGGCATCTTCAGCAACGACCTGAACAGCTCCAACAGCATGGGAAGGGCCGCAAACCTGCGGACCGATATCGCCGTAACGCCGACCGCGTCAAGCGGTTATAGCAACAAGGATTACATCAAATCAGGCAGCGGCGGCATCTGCATCAGTTGCCACAACACGGCCAAGGCCAAGGATAGTACCCGGCGCAAGAATGACTATCCCGCCAACGTGACGCCAGCCATCACCCAGGCGCAGTACTCCGGCTCGGGCCACCAGTACGATGTGCCGGCCAGGTTCATGAGCGACGGCAGCACAGTCTACGGCAACTGTTCCAAGTGCCATAACGCATTGCTGAACGAGACCTCCGTATTCATGAACGCCACCTCCACCTACCAGTTCGGCAACCACAACAGCGGCATCCGGCGTCTCCAGGGGACGCTCGACGCGGCGGGAGGGGAAACCGCCGAAGAACAGATCTGTTTCCGCTGTCACAGCCTGATTTCGGATGCCGATCCGGGCGGCGGCCCACCCAAGACAATTGCAAACAAGGATTTCTACGGCGTTGCCCAGATGAGCCTGGCCTCCCAGGACATCTTTGAAGCCAACCTGGATTTCAGGCCGGCAAATCCGACCTACAGCACCACCAGCAAGCTGTACTTCAAACCTGTCGCCGCCGAGGCTCCGGCCGAAGCGATGCCCAATCAGCACAACACCGGAGACACTTTTGCCGGCGGAACCTGGATCGGCCGCGCCATGTCCCCATGGGAGACCACCACCGCCTACGAAACAAAGAGTCAGGAAACCGAATTGGCCGGCACCAATTACTGGCGCATGGTTTCCTTCATCTCGCCCAAGGTCTACAGTACGACCACCGTGCCCGCCGGCAACTGGGTGATCAACATCTACTGCCGCGAATCCTCTACTTACCAGAACGCCAAGATCAGATACATGGTCTATAAATGGAATGATCCTGCCGACAGCATCGGCGCAACGATCATAGCCACGGGGACCAACACGACCGAGCTTGCCACCACCTCCGCTCCCGGTTCAGTCCGCCAGATCGCGGTGAACGTGCCGGCCACCACCCTCACCGCGGGGGAGAAGATCGTGGTTGACCTTATACTGGACACATCATCTACCGTAACAACCGATTATATCGGATCATTTTATTTCGGAAGCCATGCCCCCAGCAACCTGACCCTTCCCGGCAATGTGAACTGGAGCTATGCCGATCCGGGAGCAGCCGGCTTCGGCCATAGAACCCAGCACTATTCCGGAATACACCTGCCTTCGACCAGAAATGAAACCCTGGACTACATCTCCCGGAACCGGCATGTGGAGTGCGTGGATTGCCATAACCCGCATGCGACCCGCAACGGTCTGCATGGCGACTACGGCATCGCTACCGGCGGCAGCACGACCACGCTGGTCAACAGCAACAAGAACTGGGTCCCCAACCAGTGGGTCGGCGACTTCATCAACATCATCTCCGGAACCGGCGCCGGACAGACAGCTACCATCAGCAGCAACACCGCCACCACCATCACGGTGCCGACCTGGACCGCTCCGGCCAGCGGCAGTGTCTACCGGATCACGACCAACACCAATGCGGTATCAAGGAGCCAGAGGGGCGTGCCGGGGGCAAGTGTCAGCTATTCGGGCGCCTGGACCAACGGCACCTACAGCCTGGTAAACGAAGCGACCTACGAGTACGAAATCTGTTTCAAGTGCCATGCGGCCACCAATGCCACCTCCAATACCCTGCGTTACTGGAACGTGACCTCGGCCTCCCTGGGCGCCGCCCGCTGGACCAACATCGGACTGGAGTTCAACCCCAACAACGCCTCCTATCACCCCGTGGTACAGGCCTTGCCGGCGACCGGCAACCGCCGGTTGTCCACCGCAGCGCTGACCGGTGGCTGGGCGCCGGGCGAGGTGATGTCCTGCTCCGACTGTCATGGCCGGGACACCGGCACCTCGGCAACAGCCCAGGGCCCCCACGGCTCAACCGTCAAATGGATGCTGACCGGCACCTATCAGAACTGGCCTTTTACTTCGGCAACCGCCAACGGCACCTCCGCCGGAGGCACGCTTCTGACCGGAACAGGCACCACCACGGTTCCGGCCAGCAATTTCTGTTTCAACTGCCACACCTGGGCTGCGGGAGGATTCGGCCACACAAAATCGTCGGGCGGGCATAACAAGGCTTGCGTAAACTGTCATATCCGGGTTCCCCACGGTGGCAAGGTCCCACGCCTGCTGACCGGCCCCAATGCGCCCCCCCGCTACAAACCGGACGGGAATGGCGGGGCGTTTTCAGGTTACTACCTGACCAGCGCCGTGCTGCCGGCAACCGGTTACATGCTGGCAACCAGCGTCAGCTGTTCCAACATCTGCGGAGCGAAGCACACCGACAACACCCTGAAAGCCAACTACTGGTAATCAGGAATAGGTCCGGGAGGTTCATGAAGGCCAATCGATTTCTGGCACCAATGTATCAAATCATCATACGGGCGCTTTTATGCGTGACGTTGGTTGCCTGTACCGAAAACAAATGCAATACCGGGGAGCTTGAACACATTATCCGGCGCTACAACCATCTTGTGATCCAGGGTTACCGAAACCAGGATATGAACCCCATGCAGGAAGTCACCACCGAGGAGCAGGCACGAAAGCTTTATCATCACATGGCCGCCCTCGGTGAAGGGCAGTTGCGTATGGAG
>JAURXC010000356.1 GCA_030654645.1 Deltaproteobacteria bacterium
CGGTGAATGACCACTACCCGGAAGCGGTCGTGGCCAACCCGCGCGGCTACAACAATCCTCCGCTCAATGCCAATCAGAATAATCCGAATGCCGACCTGGGTGCCAGGCTGGCCGCATCCGGCAATGTGCTCTTATGCAGCACATGTCACGGAGTACACAACGCCTATTCGCAAAGCGCTATTCCGCCTGTTGCCGACAGTAACGGCAACCTTGGCGACGGCAACCTTTTGCGCACCAACCCGCGCGGTGCGGCGGTTGCGTCGGGGCAGCCCGATAACATTAATATCTGCACCAACTGCCATGCCGGCAAGATGAATCATAACGCCGGGGGCCAGGACATCCAGTGCCTGGACTGTCATGCCGCCCATGTTGACTATGATCCGAATGATCCGGACGGCTCCGATGGGGTCAACATCAAACTGGTCAGGAGAAACGTAACCAAAGCCGGGCAGCCGAGCCGGATCTTCTTCCGCAACCCGACCTACGGCGACAATTACAAGAACGCCGATGGAACCGGCGTCTGCGAAGGATGCCACGCTGCGCCAACAACCGAAATCCACGCCAGTGTCCAGCCGGCGGATTGCAAGACATGCCATACCCATGGCAATTCGAAGGGAGCATTCTCCGCCTCATGTGATACCTGCCACGGTTTTCCGCCATCCGCGACTTCCCAGCCCGCGGTTCCCGGGCATCCTGCCAATGTAAACTGCGGTCTCTGCCACAACACCAGCGACCCGTCCCTGCACATGAACGGTACCCTGGACGTTGCCACGACCTGCGACGGTTGCCACGGAAACCCGCCGAACTATCCGAACGGTTCTCCGAAAACCAACAGCCACGCAAGTCCCAGCCATCGTGTCGCCTGTAACAAGTGCCATGCCGGCACCACTTCAGACGGCACGACCATCACCAACACAGCTCTTCACATGAACGGAGCTTACAACCTGCAGGCCGGCCCCGGCGTGTCATTCGGCTACACCTACGCATCCAGCGGCGGGACTTGCAGCAACATCAGCTGCCACGGCGCCTTGTCGGCCAGCTGGGGAGGGACCGTCACCTGCATGGTCTGCCATTCGATCGCCCAGGGCCCCAGAGCCGCCATCACCTCGCAATTCGGCGCCAACTCGCACCACATCCAGGGTCTTGTGACGGATGACAAATGTTACCAGTGCCACTGGGAGGCCAACAGCAACGGCAGCATAAACCCCGCCTATCACAGCGGCTCGGCGTCAAGCGGCGCGCCGGTTGACCTTGTCGTCTATGGCGCCGGAGCGAGGCCTGCCACCTATAACACGCTGAACGCAGCCACCGCGGTGCAGTACACCGCCAATGGCAGCCGAAGCGAAATCCAGAAGATAAACAGCCACTGCCTTGGTTGCCACAGCGACCAGAACAACACTACCCAGCCGTTTGGTGACGGTAAAACACCGCGTCAGTACGCCTGGGACGGTACCAGCGTCGCGGCCCGTTATGCTCAGAGCGGCAAAACCACCTGGGGGAAATACGCCACTGTACCGAATGCTGCCAAGAAAAATATTGACAAGGCCTATTCGGCCCATGGCAACGCAGCGGCTAACAAGCGGGGCTGGAGTGCTGCGACAGGCGTAGACGGAGTCATTCCTGATACCGCAGGTACCGCCAGCGTTCTCTGCTACGATTGTCATAATTC
>JAURXC010000362.1 GCA_030654645.1 Deltaproteobacteria bacterium
GAGTTTTTCATGAAGCGTTGAGCAGTCCACATGGGTTGATTCTGGTGGTTGGTCCCACAGGATCAGGCAAGACAACCACGCTACATTCGGGTCTTGCCTTGATTAATCAAACATGTCGCAAGATCTGGACCGCCGAGGACCCGGTCGAAATTACCCAACCAGGTTTGCGTCAGGTACAAATCAATCCGCGGATCGGATTTAACTTCGCCGCGGCTCTGCGATCTTTTCTGCGGCTTGACCCTGATGTTATCATGGTAGGTGAAATGCGTGACGCGGAAACCGCCAGCATGGCCGTTGAAGCCTCTTTGACAGGGCACCTTGTCTTTTCCACGCTGCATACCAATTCGGCGCCTGAAACCGTTACGCGATTACTCGAAATGGGGCTCGACCCATACAGTTTTTCCGATTCCCTGTTATGCGTTTTGGCTCAACGGCTCGGGCGCAGGCTCTGTAAGGACTGTAAGGAGCGTTATCAGCCCACCTTGAATGAGTTTGATGAACTTGTTGAAGAATATGGAAGAACCGATTTTGCAAATACAGGAATTGCATATAGCGATATTATCATGTTCCATGCGGTAGGCTGCAATCGTTGCAACAATACCGGATACCGTGGCCGCCTTGGAATTCATGAAGTGTTGGAGTGTACTCCGAGCCTGAGCGGGCTGATAAAGCGCCGTGCCGATACGGACAGTGTCCGTGCTCTTGCCGCGAATGATGGCATGACAACCCTCAAGCAGGACGGCATCATCAAGGTGTTTCAAGGCCTGACTGATATTCTTGAAGTGCGTCGCGTATGTATAAAATAACCGATCATTCTTTTAAAATATGCTTGCATATCAAGACGTAGCATGCTACAAAAGATAAAATTTATGTTCACTCGTAGGTGAGCTCGCAAGGCTCACCTTTTTTGTTTTCGGGGTTTTGATGGCTACGCCAAAAGAAGATACTTGTACTTATGTTAAAGGAATAGCGCTGCCGATTCTTGAGTCACTGGGGATTGAGCTGGTCGATATTGAATTCGGCAAGATTGGCCGTGATGCGGTTCTGCGCCTGTTTATAGACAAGGAAAGCGGAATAATGCTTGACGACTGCGCTAATGTCAGTCGCGAACTGTCGATGATTCTGGATGTGGAAGATGTGATTCCATGTAATTATACTCTGGAGGTTTCATCTCCGGGGTTGGACCGACCACTGAAGAAACCTTCTGACTATGAGCGGTTTTCCGGTCGCTTGATAAGGGTTCGCACATATGAGCCGCTGCAGGATGATAAGGGCAACAAGCGTAAAACCTTTTTGGGAAAGCTTGACGGACTTTTTGACGGTGTTATCAGGATGACACTCACAGAGGGTCAATCCGCTTCCATACCATTGGAGCGGGTTGCGAAAGCCAATCTTGAATTCGAGCTCTGATAGAATATATAAACACGCCAGCAAGGAGAAGCAATCGTGGATACAATTATAAATCTCAAGCACGCCATCGAACAACTTGTCAAAGAGAAGGGTATTGATCGTCAAGTGGTGCTGGAGGCAATGGAACAGGCTGTTTTGACGGCGGCAAACAAGAAATATCGGAACACCCGTGACCTGGAAGCCCACTATAACCATGAGTCCGGAGAGGTTGAGCTGTTCGAGTTTGTTACAGTTGTTGAAGAAGTGCAGGACTCCTACAAGGAAATTTGTCTTGAGGAAGCACATGAAATCGACCCGGAAGCAGAGGTCGGTGACTCATTGGGTGAAAAGCTGGATTCCAGCGGGTTCAGTCGCATTGCCGCACAGACCGCAAAGCAGGTCATCATACAGAAGGTTCGTGATGCTGAACGTGAAACAATCTACAATGAATACAATGATCGCATCTGGGAAGTTATCACCGGTATGGTGCGTCGTTTTGAAAAAGGTGAGTTGCTGATCGATCTGGGACGCGCGGAAGCTGTGCTCCCGGCCAAGGAACAGATGCCGAGAGAAGTCTACCGTCCCGGAGACCGTATCCGTGCGATCATTACCGAAATACGTATGACCACCAAGGGTCCACAGATCATGCTTTCCCGCACACACCCCAGCATGCTGGCCAAACTTTTTGAGGCTGAGGTTCCCGAAATTGCCGAAGGTATTGTCGAGATCAACGCAATAGTCCGTGATCCGGGCAGCCGCGCCAAGATCGCTGTTTCATCCAATGATCGGGATGTTGATCCGGTCGGAGCGTGCGTTGGCATGCGCGGCGCCCGCGTTCAAAATGTGGTCTCGGAACTGCGTGGTGAAAAAATCGATATCATTCCCTGGTCCGAGGATATTGCCCGTTTTGCGTGCAACTCGCTTTCTCCCGCCCAGGTTTCAAAAGTCTTTGTGGATGAAGAGAAACGTGTTCTTGAAATTATCGTTCCGGACGACCAGCTTTCGCTAGCGATCGGTAAACGTGGCCAGAATGTGAGTCTGGCGGCCCGTCTGACCGGCTGCCGGATCGACATCAAGAGCGAATCAAAAGTTGCCGAGGCCGAGTTGCAGGAGTTTGCATCATACGATGCTACCAATGCTGATGAGGAGCTAACTGTGACACAGGAAGCGGACTCCGAAGTAAAAGCCGATGATCAAGCGGAGTAAAGTATAATTAATGACCCGCCACGGAGTTACAGAACAACCGCAACGCAGTTGTCTCGGATGCAGGACGAGCAAAAACAAGGACCAGCTTATTCGTTTTGTTCTTTCTCCAGACTCTGAAGTGATGCCGGATCTGGATTCAAAGCTGCCCGGTAGAGGGTCTTATACCTGCATAAACAAGGAATGTCTTGTCGCTGCTTTGGTAAAGGGCCAGTTCAAGCGTTCTTTCAAGCAGGATGTTTCGTCGATGCCGCCTGACCAAATGGTAGAGCATATTAGTAAGATGTTGTTTGATCGGATCTTCGGATTGATCGGGCTTGCCAATAAGGCCGGCTGCATCATAGGTGGAGGCTCGATGGTAAGCGACGCTCTTCGCGGCAAAGTAAAGCCGGGTCTCATTCTGGTCGCAACCGATGTTTCAGAAACAATAGGCGAGAAAATTATTTGTATAGCCGATGTCAATCATGTTCCGCACCGTACAATAATTACTAAAGACGGTTTCGGAGCGATTCTCGGCAAGGCTCCGCGTAGCGCGATTGCCATCAAGCATGGCAGCTTTGTAGCTCCGCTGCTTAAATCAGTTGATAGATATAGAAACTTCCTGGGGGAGGTATAATTAATATGGGTAAGATTAGTGTTGGGGTTTTGGCAAAAAAACTGGGTGTGGAGCCCAAAGAGGCAATTGCCAAACTCAAAGAGATCGGTATTGATGCAAAGACGGCCACTTCACAGGTCGATGAAGATGTGGTGAGTCGCTTGACAGCTCCTCAACCCAGAGAAAACGGCACGGATGAGGTCAGGGTAGCTTCGAATATCATTCGGCGTCGTGCTAAAATCATCCCCCTGTCAGATACACCCGAACCTCAAGAGGTACCGGTCATTGTTTCCCAGACGGTTGCGGAGCCAAGTGCCGTTGTTGCACCAGAGCCGATTCCTGCTCCGGTTCAGACTTCGGTCTTGACTCCGGTTGCCGCGGTCACGGATGTAAAAGTTCCGGTTGAAACGGCAATCAAGAGTGAACCTGCTGAAACAGTTGAGCCAGCTGCTGTTGCCAAGCCGGTTCCGGTCGCCAAACCTGCAACGCCGGAACCGCAAAAAGCCGGACCCAATCAGGCCAGAATACTCGGCATGATTGAAATACCGGGTGTTACCAATCGCCCGACTCGCGTTGTTACCAAGGAAACCCCTGTCCAGCAGAGAACCGCTCCCGCCAGGCCGGCAACCGATACAGCCCAGAGAAGACCGGCGCCTGCTGCTGACCAGAGAAAACCGGCCGGAGCGTATGAGCAGAGAAAGTCAGCGGCTCCGACTCCTTCGGCTCCTGCAACCGAGATAGACAGATCCCGAATGAAGCAGGTTCAGCTAGCACCTGCAGCGCCACCGGGCGGTGATAATCGCCGTGGTGTTAAAAAAGACGGCCCGGGTTATGGTGATGCGGGCAAGGGTGGTAAAAAAGGCGCTCCACCTAAGAAAAAAGAACAACCCAGAAAGAATGAAATCCTGGAAAAACGTGAGCGCACTTTTGATCCGGTTTATAAAGGTTCAAAGAAAAAGGGTGGCAAAGAGCGTGCTCCGGATACGAAGAAAACCGAGATTACCGTACCCAAAGCCATCAAACGCATTATCAAGATATCCGAAAGTATCACTGTCGGAGAGCTTGCCAAGCGACTGGGCATCAAGGCCAACGATCTGATCAAATCACTTATGAAAATGGGCATGATGGTTACGATCAACCATCCCCTGGATTTCGATACCGCTGTCATCCTGGCGTCGGAATACGATTATGAAGTTGAAAACGTAGCGGTGGATCTTGACGAAATTCTTGAATCCGCTCCTGACGCACCCGAAACCCTCGAAAAACGTCCACCGGTCGTAACAATCATGGGTCATGTCGATCATGGTAAAACCTCGTTGCTGGATGCAATTCGCGAAGCCAATGTAATCGCCGGAGAGGCGGGGGGAATTACTCAGCACATCGGCGCCTATGATGTTGAGCTGAACGGCCGCAAGATAACCTTCCTGGATACACCAGGTCATGAAGCGTTTACCGCGATGCGTGCTCGTGGAGCCAAGGTAACCGACATCGTTATTCTGGTTGTTGCCGCGGACGACGGTGTCATGCCGCAGACCCGTGAGGCGATCAACCACTCCAAGGCAGCCGGTGTCCCGATCATTGTCGCTATAAACAAGATCGACAAGCCTGATTCCAAACCGGAGCGCGTCAAGCAGGAACTGACCGAGCAGGGCCTGGTCTGTTCCGAGTGGGGCGGCGATGTTACCATGGTGGAAGTATCCGCCAAAAAACGTATAAATCTTGAAGGTTTGCTGGAGATGGTACTGCTGCAGGCCGACCTGATGGAGCTTACCGCCAACCCCAACAAGCAGGCCAAGGGCACAATCGTCGAGGGCAAACTCGATAAAGGGCGCGGTCCGGTTGCGACGGTGCTGGTTCAGGAAGGAACTCTCAAGGCCGGTGATTATTGCGTGGTCGGTGTGCATTCCGGTCGCGTCCGGGCCATGCAGAACGACCGTGGTGAAAAGGTAATGGAGGCCGGGCCGTCGATGCCGGTTGAGTTGGTCGGTCTTTCAGGTGTTCCCGACGCCGGCGATATCTTTGTCTCGATGAAGGATGAGAAACAGGCCAAGGAAATTGCAACCCTGAGGCAAATCAAACAGCGTGAAGTAATATTTGCCAAACATACCAAGCTTTCGCTCGAAGACCTTTACAAACGCATCCAGAGCGGAGAGGTCAAGGATCTCAATGTTATTGTCAAGGCGGACGTGCAGGGCTCGGTTGAGGCCGTTGCGGAGTCGTTGCGCAAACTTTCAACCGATGCGGTTCGTCTCAACGTGATTCACTCGGCGGTTGGAGCTGTAACCGAAACCGACATCAACCTGGCGGCGGCATCCAACGCGATCGTAATCGGATTCAATGTCCGTCCGGAAGTTAAGGCCCAGGCCCATGCCGAAAGGGAAGGGGTTGATATCCGGCTGTACAGTATCATTTACGATGCCGTCGAGGATGTTAAGAAAGCGATGGAAGGTCTGCTTGAACCGACATACAAGGAGAAGTTCCTGGGTCGTGTCGAGGTTCGTGAAGTATTCTCGGTACCGAAAATCGGTAACGTTGCCGGTTGTTATGTACAGGACGGCAAAATGCTGCGTAACGCACAGGTTAGATTGCTGCGCGACAATGTTGTGATCTACGAAGGTAAAATGTCGTCGCTGCGGCGTTTCAAGGATGACGTCAAGGAAGTCTCAAGTGGTTACGAGTGTGGTATCGGCCTTGAGAATTACAATGACATCAAGCTGAGCGACATCATTGAGGCTTTTGAGATGGAAAAAATTGCCACTAAATTATAGAAACGCTACAAGCAGGGGTAAAGTTGATCCAATGACTTTACCCCTGCCTTTACCCCTAACTTTTATCTGATTTGGATTTTATTATGCACAAACGTTCCGACAAGGTCGCCGAGACCATACATGAGTTGATTTGCTCGATACTTTCACGTGGTTTAAATGACCCGCGCATAGGTTTCGTTACTATCACCGGAGTCGAAGTTATCGACGACCTGAGCCTGGCAAAAATCTTCTTCACCGTAATCGGTGACGAAAAGGCCAAAAAAGATACTGAAGCAGGCCTTAACAGCGCAAAAGGCTATATCCGCCGTGAAATCGGCAAACATCTCACCATCCGCCATACACCCGAACTTGTCTTCAAGTACGATACTTCGCTGGATTACGGCCAGCGAATAGAATCACTGCTCAAGGAGATACATACCGAGCATGACGGAAACAATTCAGCAGATCACTGAGGTCATTCGCAACAACTCTTCCTTCTTATTGACCAGCCATGAAGGGCCGGATGGCGATGCTGTCGGTTCGACCCTGGCACTGGCGTCTTTTCTTCGCAAAATAGGCAAGGACGTCACGGTTCACTTCAGGGATCCGATTCCCGATCTTTACGCTTTTTTACCAGGTTGCGACTCTGTTCAGGCGCATATTCCGGACCGGTCTTTTGATGTCGCCTTTGTGCTCGATATCGGTGAATTGAGACGTGCCGGCGCCGAATTCTGCAACTTCAAAGGATCCGCTATTATCGTAAATCTCGATCACCATCTCTCCTGTGATAACTTCGGCGATCATAACCTGATCGATTCCGGAGCTGCCGCAACCGGAGTGCTGGTGCACCGTATCGCCAGTGACTACGGTTATGTCTTCGATCGGGAGACAGCCCTCTGCCTGTATGTTGCCATAATAACCGATACCGGTTCCTTCCGTTATTCCAACGCCAACCGGGAGGCTTTTACGATTGCAGGCGAGATGATTGAATGCGGAGTCAATGCCTGGGATGTGGCGGAACAGCTGTATGAAAATCAGCCGCAAAAGCGGCTGGAGCTTCTTGGCCGTTGCCTGCCTACCCTGGAGGTATTCAAGGATGGAATGGCTGCATCCGTCACCGTTACACTGGATATGTATGCCGCCACGAATTCGAGTGCCGAATTGACCGACGGTTTTGTCAACTATCCGCGCTCTATCCGGGGAGTGGAAGTTGCAATATTTTTCCGCCAGCTGGAGGAACGCAAATTCAAGATCGGTTTCAGATCAAAGGGCAAGGTTAACGTGGCGGCTTTTTCCGCAGTGATGGGGGGCGGCGGTCATCACAATGCGGCCGGCTGTACCCTGGATGGGACGCTTGAGGAAGTCAAGGCCGCTATCTACAAGGTTGTGGAAGAAAATCTTTGATAAATGGATTTATCATCATCGACAAACCGCCCGGCATCACGTCTCACGACGTTGTCAGCCGGGTGCGGCGTATTATCGGCACCCGCAGGGTCGGGCATACCGGAACCCTGGATCCTTTTGCCACCGGCGTCCTGCCGGTAGCGGTCAACGACGGCACCAAAGCCATTCCCTTTCTCGATGAAGGCGTCAAATGTTATGAGGCGCTGATGCAGCTCGGTACGGCAACCGACACACTTGACATTACCGGACAAGTGCTTTCTGAACGTGATTATACATTCGTCAGCCGGGAAATGCTGCTGGATACGTTTGCAAAGTTTACCGGAACCATCAGCCAGATCCCGCCCATGTTCTCGGCCATCAAGCAAAACGGCCAACCGCTCTACAAACTGGCCCGCCAGGGTCAGCAGGTGGAGCGGGCAGCGCGTCAGATCGAGATCCATTCGCTGGAACTGCTCTCGTTCGAATCCCCCTTTGTTTCATTTCGCGTAACCTGTTCCCGCGGCAGTTACATTCGTACACTGGCCGATGATATCGGTGTCATGCTGGGTTGCGGCGCCTGCCTGAAGGAGTTGCGCAGGACCGCCAGCGGGCCGTTCATGATGCAAAATGCGGTTACATTGGACCAGCTTGAAAATGCTTCCAGGGAAGGAAATCTTGAGGAGTACTGCATTTCGCCGTATGCGGCGCTGGGGCATCTGGCGGATATATCACTGAATCAGGACGGTGTGGCAAAGGTC
>JAURXC010000371.1 GCA_030654645.1 Deltaproteobacteria bacterium
GAGGCGGAGCGGTGCGACCGGATCTCGCTGATGCATGCCGGCCGGGTGCTGGTCAGCGACGCGCCGGCAGCGCTGATCGCGGCTCGCGGGGCAGCATCGCTGGAAGAGGCGTTCATCGGCTATCTGGAAGAAGCCACCGATGCCGCAGCAATTGTTCCCGTCAGCGCAACAGCGGAATCGGCCGGAGTTCCCTCCCCTCCCAGCACCCACCGACCTGCCGTCCCGGCAGCAGCCTCCGGCTTCTTCAGCCTGCAACGGCTGTTCAGTTATACCCGGCGCGAGGCGCTGGAACTCTTTCGCGACCCGATCCGCCTGACACTGGCCCTGCTGGGAAGCGTGATCCTGATGATCGTCATGGGCTACGGCATCACCATGGATGTGGAAAACCTGACCTTTGCCGCCCTGGACCGGGACCAGACCACGCTCAGCCGCGACTATCTGCTCAGCCTCGCCGGTTCGCGCTACTTTATCGAGCGCCCGCCTCTCAAGGACTACGACGACCTGGACCGGCGGATGCGCGCCGGCGAGATCAGTTTGGCAATCGAGATTCCGCCCGGTTTTGCCCGCGACCTGCGGCGCGGTTCCCCGGTCGCCGTCGGCGCCTGGATCGACGGCGCCATGCCGCAACGGGCCGAAACGATCCGCGGCTACGTGCAGGGGATGCACGCCCAGTGGCTGACGGCCCTGGTGCGGGAAAAGCTCGGCGTAGCGGCAACGGCCTCCGCGGCCGACATCGCGATCCGCTATCGCTACAACCCGGATGTCAAGAGCCTGGTGGCCATGGTGCCGGCCATGATTCCGCTCCTTTTGATGCTGATCCCCGCCATGCTGAGCGCACTCTCGGTGGTGCGTGAAAAGGAGCTGGGCTCCATCGTCAACCTCTATGTCACGCCGGTCACCCGGCTGGAATTTCTGCTCGGCAAGCAGCTCCCCTACGTGGCGCTGGCCATGTTCAGCTTCCTGCTCCTCACCCTGCTGGCGATGTTCGTCTTCGGCGTGCCGCTCAAGGGGAGCTTCACGGCTCTGTCGGCCGGGGCGCTTCTGTACGTGATCGCGGCCACCGCCTTCGGCCTGGTGATTTCGACCTTCATGCACAGCCAGATCGCCGCCCTGTTCGGCACGGCCATCCTGACCCTCCTGCCGGCCGTGCAGTTTTCCGGGTTGACCCATCCCGTCTCCTCGCTGGAAGGGGCAGGAGCCGCGATTGGCAGGATGTATCCGACCACCTATTTCCTGATTATCGCCCGCGGCGCATTTTCCAAGGGGCTCGGCTTTGCCGACCTCCAGGCGTCGTTTGTCCCCCTGCTGCTGGCCGTGCCCCTCTTGATCGGACTGGCCGTGGCCCTGCTCAGGAAACAGGATCGCTGACCATGCGAAGCGCCAACATCCTCCATCTTGGCATCAAGGAACTGCGCAGCCTGCTGCGCGACCCCATATTGCTGGCGCTGATCGTCTACGCCTTCAGTTTCGAGGTCTATTCGGCTGCCAAGGCCATGCCGGAAACCCTGCACCGGGCGCCTATCGCCATTGTCGACGAGGACCGTTCCCAGCTCTCGGCGCGCATCGCCGACGCTTTTATCCCCCCGCATTTCACCACGCCGGCCATGATCACGCGGAACGAGATGGATTCCCGCATGGATGCCGGTCTCGACACCTTTGCCATCAATATCCCCCCGAACTTCCAGCGCGACGTCCTGGCCGGACGTTCGCCCATTGTCCAGCTCAACGTGGACGCAACCCGGATGAGCCAGGCGTTCACCGGCAGCGGTTACATCCAGTCCATCGTCAACAGCGAAATAAGCTCCTTTCTGCAGGGCTATCGGGCAAACACCGCCGCGACCGTCGATCTGAACCTGCGGGCCCGGTTCAACCCGGAGTTGAACCAATTCTGGTTCGGCTCGGTCATGCAGGTCATCAACAGCGTCACCATGCTCTCCATCATCCTCACCGGCGCCGCGCTGATCCGTGAACGGGAACACGGCACGGTGGAGCACCTGCTGGTGATGCCGGTGACCCCCTTCGAGATCATGTCCGGCAAAGTATGGGCCATGGCACTGGTGGTGCTGACCACCACCGCCTGTTCGCTGACCTTGGTTGTCCAGGGGCTGCTCAGGGTACCGATCGAGGGCTCCATCCCCCTCTTCCTGGTCGGCACTGCCCTGCACCTGTTCGCCACCACGTCGCTCGGCATCTTCCTCGGCACCGTCGCCCGCTCCATGCCCCAGTTCGGCCTGCTGATGATGCTGGTGCTGTTGCCGCTGCAGATCCTCTCGGGCAGTACCACCCCCCGCGAAAGCATGCCCGACTTCGTCCAATGGATCATGTTGGCTGCGCCCAACACCCATTTCGTCATGCTCGCCCAGGCCATACTGTATCGAGGAGCCGGGCTTTCCGTGGTCTGGCCGCAGTTCATTTCCCTGGCTCTGATCGGCTCAGCCCTCTTTGCACTTTCTCTGGCACGTTTTCGCAAAACCATCGGAACGATGGCGTGAAACCAAGAGCCATTATCAATATTTTTACCGGATTTGACCGTGTCTATTCTTGTCGGCTGATGATTTATTGAAGTTTCAGGCCTGGAGCATGTGATGCTGAGATTTTTCCAAACAATATTCGGCAGTGATGCCACTACGGGCAGTTATCCCGAATCCCTTGTCAAGGCGGCCATCGAGCGGGCGGTGGATGGCACCGATCCCTGGATTCGCGCCGTTTCGGGTTACAGGAAGAAATTGCGGCCTGCGGTCGTGCGGGCCATCGATTACGTCGTGGCGCTGGTGGATGGACTGGCGCCGGCGATCTCGATGGATGCCGGCAGTTACGGCAGTGATCCCCGGTTGCGCACCTATTTTATTTCAGGCGCCGATATGAGCAAGATTCTTGCCGTTGATAGTAATCTGTTAGATTTTATCCGTGAGTGTGGCACCCCCCTGCCCAGGGTAAATGCCCTGTTGATAATGGAAAAACAGGAGAAACTGGCTTTCGGCGCCGAACTTTCCGGCGATATGGTGATGCGTGACGTCCCGCAGGTTGTTGTCAGCTTCGAGTCCCACCGCCTGTTCGACCCCGCCGGGAACATCGAGAAAACCCGCCTCCTGCTCAAGCGCAGGGCCTTTGATCACCTGCTTCGCCTGGCTCTTGCCCGGATCACCATCGTCAAGACCGAACGTGACAAACTCGAACATCGCCGCACTCTTCTCCAGTCCAAACTCAACCTGCTGCAGCGTGTGGGGTGGGGCTTCGACAGGATCGATTCCGGCGAACAGCTGGATCTTGCCGATCTGGAGGCGCTGCTCGGACGAATCGAGACGCAACTGCTTGAACTGGGTGGGGATGACGGTATGCTTGAGGTCTATCTTGATATCGTGATCGATGTGCTGGGGAAACCGGACAAGAACCTGTGGAGCAGGCAGGAGACGCTGTTCATTGATCACATGGGAATCAAGCGGAGCGAAGGCGCGGCCGGGGCTTCGCAAGTAGTACTCGATCTGGCCTGTGACTCCGAGGGGAGGAGTCTGGTGGTTTCCCTGGTTGACATTTCCGGGGAGTGGGTCCAGAACGGCTACAGGACATGAACTGAGGCAAGGGGAAACAATGATCGATCAGCAGCTGGATTTCAGCATCGACCGTCTGGGGGAATGCCGCTTTCCGTCACCCATGCGTGACGGGCGCTTCACCGATGACGGGCAACGCCTGCTTTACCATTCCGGTTACGACGAGTTGCAGTCGTTCATTGCTGCGGGTGTTGAACCTCCCGCCCTGGAACTGGCCGGTCCGCGTGAACGGATATATTTCGATCCATCGGCCATTGCCTGCGGTATCGTTACCTGCGGCGGGCTCTGCCCCGGAACCAATGACGTGATTCGGGCCGTGACCCTGAGTCTTTACCACCACTACGGAGTGCGGCGCATCCATGGTTTTCGTTATGGCTACGAGGGGTTGATTAAGCACTTCGGCCACACGCCTCTAGAGCTTGACCCGACCATGGTAAACCAGATCAGCAACATGGGAGGAACGATCCTGTCTTCCTCGCGCGGTCCCCAGGATCCGGCGAAAATGGTGGATTATCTGGAGGAACTGGGGGTGGGTATCCTCTTTGCGATCGGTGGCGACGGTACCCTCAAGGGTGCCGGGAAGATCGCCGGGGAGGCGGCACGGCGGGGAAGCAGCATCAGCGTGATCGGCATCCCCAAGACCATCGATAACGACATCTCCTTCATTCAGTCAACCTTCGGTTTCGAGACCGCTGTGGCCGAGGCCCACCGGGCCTTCTATGCCGCCCTTGCCGAGGCTACCGGCGCCCGCAACGGCATCGGGCTGGTGAAGCTGATGGGGCGCGACTCGGGCTTCATTGCCGCCTACTCGACCCTGGTTGACAGCCAGGTCAATTTCTGCCTGGTTCCGGAGTCCGCCTTCAGCTTCAGCGGATTTTTGCGGAGCCTGGAGCAACGCCTGACCCAGCGCGGTCATGCTGTCATCGTCGTGGCCGAGGGCGCCGGCCAGGAGCTGCTGGCAGCCACGGCGGAGCACGACGCTTCGGGCAACCTCAAGCTCGGCGACATCGGCATGTACTTGCGGGACGCCATCAAGGGGCACTTCGCCGGCAACGGAATCGAGATCAATCTCAAGTACATCGACCCCAGTTATATCATCCGCAGCCAGCCGGCCAACCCGCACGACTCGGCCCTCTGCCTGCTGCTGGGGCATAACGCCGTGCATGCCGGCATGAGCGGCCGGACCAACATGGTGGTGGGGGTCTGGAACCATCAGTACACCCATGTGCCGATCGCCCTGGCCACCCGCCAAAGGAAAAAGATCGACCCGGAGGGGTGGCTCTGGAACAGCGTGCTGGCCTCCACCGGTCAGCCGCGGGAGCTGCGCTGAACAAAATCTGCTACAGGAGCGATGACATGTTTCAGAGGGTACTCCTGGTCGATCCGGCCACCGGTTTCTACAAGACAAAAAAGTACGGCTTCGAGCGCTATTTCGGGCCGGTGGATCTGGGCATCCATCTGACCGAAGAGTACCGCAGCCTGAACTTCGGGGTCGGCATCTTCGCCGGGTCGATCTTTCCCGGTTCGAACCGCCTGGTGGTGACCGGTTTTTCTCCCTGCTGGCAAGGTTATTACATCAGTTCCATGGGGGGCGCGGGGCTGGTTTTCGACAACCTGGGAATCAACATGCTCAGCCTGGCGGGCAGGGCCCCGGTCCCGTCTGTGCTCTACCTGAACCGCAACCATGGTGAAGAGATCGAAGTGGAAGTGGTTCCGATCGATGTGGAGACGGTCTGGAAGACAGGCCGGATGGGAGTCTATTCCCTGACTGACAGGGTCTACGAAATGTTCGGTCAACGCTACGAGAACGACCCGCGCATCCTGGTCGCCGGCCCGGCGGCCCTGCATAGCGATATGGGCGGGATCATGTCGGTCCCCATTACAAACGGCAAGATCAGCTATGTCGATACCTGGGCCGGCCGCGGCGGCTTTGGCAGCGCCATGGTCAGGGATCACGGCATCGTGGCGGTCATCTATGGCGGCACGGTGGTGAACGAGGACTTCCGCGACCACAAGGTGGCCGACGAATGGTTCAGGAACAAGTACGACATGCGCCTGCTTCACAAGGATCTGGAGGCGACCGCCAAGTACCGCTATGACGAAAAGGTCGGCACCGGCGGCACCTTTGGTGTCAACTACGCCACCATGGGTGGCCGGATCATGGCTTTCAACTACCGCACCATCTACCAGTCCGAGGATGAGCGCAAGTCACTGCACCAAAACCTGGTGATAAACCACTACTTAAAGCAGTTCAACGAAGAGACAATCACCACCAAACAGCAGGCCACCTGCGGCGAACCCTGTGTCGCCGTATGCAAGAAGATGAACGGTATCTACAAGAAGGACTACGAGCCCTACCAGACCATGGGGCCGCTGTGCGGGATTTTCGACCAGCGCGCCGCGGAAAAGCTCAACCACCACTGCGATGCCATGGGCTTTGACGCCATCTCCGGAGGCGGGGTGCTGGCCTGGCTGATGGACCTTCTGGACGTGAAGCTGCTGACCATGGATGAGCTGGGAGTCACCCTGCTGCCACGCTGGGATACGGCCGGTTTTGATCCGGTAATTGACTCGATGCACAACGCCGAGCTCGGCTGCCAGCTGATCGACGCCATACTGGAACGCCGCGGAATCCTCGATTTCAGGGAAGGGGTGCGCAAATGGAGCCGGATCAATTCCCGCGCCAAGGGAACGGCACTGCATGACCGCCTGGTGTACATCGCCTTCAGCCGGCGGGGGTGGATGGTTCCCAACCAGTACTGGGTGCCGGGCGCATTGGCCCCGATGACCATCATGGGCAAGTACTACATGGTTTACAGCAATGATTTCATACCTCCCAGGGAGCTGGGAAAAAAATGCGCGGAGCGCATGAAAAAGGAGCTGATTCTCGACAACCTGGGCGTTTGCAGATTTCACAGGGGCTGGGCCGAGGAGCTGCTGCCCGAGGTGATGGGGTCGCTGTACAACTGCGCCGAACCGTTTCTGCGCTCGATCGAAGTCCTGGCCAGCCGCCTGAACAGCCGTAACAGCCCAGTTTTCTGGGAATCGGAGCGCAACATCGACTATCTGCATACCTTCCTGAAACGCAAGAGGGAGGTCGACAATGACCCCAACCCCGAACTAACGGTCTGGCTCGAAAAGTTCGGGCAGGACCGGGTCGAGGCCGCCAGGGACTTCTGGTACGAGACCCTCAAGGGGATCGATGAAAACCTGCGGGAATTCTTCTGAGTCGGATACGGCTGTTTCCGGACGGATGCCTTGGCCGTTTTTTATCCGCAGCATCGGGGGAAACAGCGAATTGAGTTCCCCGACCGTAAGTGGTTCATAGCAAGTTATGCTTTGCATTTTCAAATACATTGATGTATAAAATCCAATTGTTTTTTCGGTTGTTAGTGGGGAATTGCGTGGTACAGGCACTCGGTCGGGTTACAATTGGAACTGTGCGTGATCTTGGTAAAACAGGCTGGTTCCTGCTTTACTCGTTATACATGATTGTCCGGCGGCCCGGCAGTCCGGTGCAGATTCTCAAGCAGATGCGTTTCATCGGCACCAAGTCGCTGTTCGTGATCGTTCTGACCGCCGCTTTCACCGGAATGGTGCTGGGGCTGCAGGGTTATTACACGTTGGCCAAGTTCGGCTCCGAGGGGATGCTGGGAACGGCGGTGGCGCTTTCGCTGATCCGTGAACTGGGACCGGTGCTGGCGGCCCTGATGGTTACCGGACGTGCCGGGAGCGCCATCACGGCCGAGATCGGCATCATGCGCATCAGCGAGCAGATCGACGCCCTGGAAACCATGGCGCTGGATCCGTTCAAGTATCTGGTGACCCCCAAATTCATCGCCGCCATGATCTCGCTGCCGCTTTTATGCGCCATATTCGATGTGGTCGGCATCTACGGCGGCTGGCTGGTTGGTGTCAAACTGCTGGGAGTCAACCCCGGAGCCTATTTCTACGAGATGGAGAAGTCGGTCGTGTGGCGCGATGTCTATTCGGGTGTTGTAAAATCCTTTTCCTTTGGCGTTATCATCGCCTGGATCGGCTGCTACAAGGGGTATTACGCCGGCCATGGCGCCGAAGGGGTCTCCAGGGCCACGACCGAATCGGTCGTGCTGACGTCGGTCCTGATACTGGTGTGGGACTACTTCCTGACCTCGGTGTTGCTCTGATATGATCAGCATGCGCAATGTACATAAATCGTTCGGTTCCCAGAAGGTTCTGGATGACCTCTGCCTTGATATCCCCGAAGGGAAGATTACCGCCATCATCGGTCCCAGCGGCGAGGGGAAGAGCGTTCTGCTGAAGCACCTGATCGGCCTTTTGCAGCCGGACAGCGGCCAGGTGGATGTGGATGGCGAGAGCATCATCGGTTTGCGCCGTTCTCAGCTGAACAGGATCCGTGAAAAATTCGGCATGCTGTTCCAGAACGTGGCCCTGTTTGACTCGATGACCTGTTTCGAGAACGTGGCTTTCCCGCTGCAGGAGAAAACCAAGCTGTCCAAGGACGAGATCCGCAGGCGGGTTCTTTCGGCGCTGGAAGACGTGGGTCTGAAAAATATTGAAAACAAGTTTCCCGATGAGCTGTCGGGGGGTATGAAAAAACGGGTCGGCCTGGCGCGGGCGGTGGTGCTGAATACGAAAATCATCCTGTTCGACGAGCCGACCACCGGACTCGACCCGATCATCAAGCGCGCCATCCACCAGCTTATCAAGGATACGCATGAAAAGTTCGGTTTCACCG
>JAURXC010000162.1 GCA_030654645.1 Deltaproteobacteria bacterium
CGTCCCACCAACGTTATTTCATTTTCACTGCAGGAGGGGGACTGTTCCGGCATAAATCCACTGGCCTTGGGGGACGTGGTCATTTCGGCCGATACCGCTTCCAGGGAAGCCGACGAAGGCGGGATCGAATTCTTCGAACGACTGTCGTTCCTGCTCATGCACGGCATTTTGCACCTGTGCGGTTATGACCATGAACGCAGCGGCGAGACTGAAGCCCAAAAAATGCACCAGAAGGAGCAACAGCTATTCAGGATTCTGAAGAAGGAAGGGTTGTTAAGCCCGACCGGTTCATAGATTCGGCCAACTGCGCCATATCCGGCATTCTGCATGCCGCCCGCACCGAAAAGCACATGCGCAATCACTTCGTTGCGGCATGCCTGATTCTGCTGCTGGCGCTTTTTTTGCGGGTGACTCCGCTGGAATTCGCGCTGCTGGCCCTTTCGATCCTGTTCGTACTCTGTGCCGAGATGCTAAACACCGCTGTTGAAGCGGTTGTAGACCTGGTTTCACCCGAATTTCACCCACTGGCCAAGATTGCAAAAGACACCGCAGCCGGGGCGGTGCTGATAGCGGCCTGTGGCGCGGTGATCATGGGCTACCTGATCCTGGCCAAGTACGTACTGCCACACTACGGAAGGGTTCTCACAATGCTGGGCACACCATCGGATCTGGGTACACTGGTATCGGTACTGATCGTTATCATAGTAGTTATAATGCTCAAAAGCCTGAGCGGCACCGGCACCCCGCTTCACGGAGGCTTGCCCAGCGGCCATGCGGCGGTGGCCTTTTCGATCGCGACAGCGGTTTCTCTCAACACCCGTGATCCGCTGATCTCGCTGCTTTCGATCTCGCTGGCCGCGATGGTCAGCCACTCGCGACTGCTGATGAGAATCCACAGCTTGCGCGACGTGGTTATCGGAGCATGCGTCGGCAGCGGCATCACAACCGTCGTACTTTTGTTATTTAAAAAATTTGGTTAGGGACTCGGATGATAAGTTCCAAGCCCCTTAATTACCCAGGAGGAACCGGAAGTGGAAGAAGGCAACAGTAGGAAGTCCGGGCTTATCGAACGGCTGAGCCGTTTTGTATCCGGACGTAAAAAGACCACCGAAGAAGAGATCTACGACTTCATCGAAGCCTCGGAAGAGGAAGGGCTGGTAAACGAGGAAGAGAGCGAAATGCTCCGCTCGATTTTCTCGCTCAGGACTACGATAGTCCGTGAAGTGATGGTGCCACGCACCGAAATGGCCTGCGTAACAGTGGAGGCCACCGTTCGCGAACTACTGGACACGATCATCGACTGCGGCCATTCGCGGATTCCGGTCTACGAACAGACCATCGACAACGTGATCGGCCTGCTGTATGCCAAGGATCTGCTGAAATATTGGGGAAACCCCGAAGACACTGTTTCTGTGCGTTCGATCATGCGCCCCCCCTACTTCATTCCGGAATCAAAAAACCTTGAAGAACTGCTGCAGGAATTCAAGCGCAAACGGGTTCACCTGGCGATCGTCATCGACGAATATGGCGGCACTTCCGGCCTGATCACGATCGAAGACCTGCTGGAGCAGATTGTCGGCGACATCCAGGATGAATATGACAGCGAAGAGTTGCTTCTTTTTGTCAATGCGGACGGCAGCGTTACCGCCGACGGCAGACTGCCGGTTGAAGAGCTGGAAGAACATTTCGGCATCAGCATCGAATGCGACAAATTCGATTCCGTCGGTGGCCTGGTATTTTATCTGACCGGCAAAATCCCGGCCATCGGTGACACTGTAGAAGGGGACGGCTTGCACCTGAAAGTGATGGATGCGGATCCCAGGCGGGTCAAAAAAGTCGCCATAACCCGATTGAACGGTGCGGGTTCCGAAAACCAGGGGCGCGAGTGACCACAAAGCCGGCATTTCTTTCCAATCTCATGGAACTGTTCGATCGTCGCGGCCTGCTTGCAATCGCATCAGGACTGCTGATCGCTCTCTCCTTCCCTACCCCGGGGTTTTCGTTTTTGGCCTGGATAGCGCTGATTCCACTGTTGATCGCTTTGGAGGAGAGTAATGCACGAACCGCCTTCAGGGTTGGCTGCACCTGCGGCGTAACCGCCTACGCGATCATCCTGTACTGGCTCAACATAGTATTTACCCACTACGGGCACCTGCCCTGGTCGGTCAGCGTGCCTGTCTACCTGCTGCTGGTGTTCTGGCTGGCCATGTTTTATGGATTAAGCACAAGCGTTGCTCGCTTGGGGGAAAACGCCGGAATAAAGGCCGCCTTCACGCTGCCGGTGGCCTGGGTAGCCTTCGATTTTGTCCGTTCCTTCCTGTTTTCCGGTTTCTCATGGGCCATGCTGGGACATTCCCAGTTCCGCACGCTGCCTTTGATTCAAATCGCCGACCTGGGCGGGGTTTACGGCATTACACTGCTGATCGTGCTGGCCAATGTTGTGCTTTACCGCGCCCTGCGGGCCGTATCCGGCGCGGGAGTCCCCTATCCGGTAAAAAGCGCCATGGTACTGCTGCTGCTGCTGGTCGCAACGCTTTTCTACGGTTTCGACCAGTTGCGAAAGAATGACTCAAACCCGGCGCTGAAACCAATGCGTGTGGCCCTGATCCAGGGAAACATTCCGCAGGATATCAAGTGGAGCCCCGAATTCCGGAATAGCACCGTGGATACGTATGAGCGCCTGACCCGCGAAGCAGCCAAAGGGGGCGTCGATCTGATAGTCTGGCCCGAGAGCGCTGTTCCGTTCTTCTTTCAGGACGAACCGCAGCAGGCAGAGAGGATCAGGGGACTGGCCAGGGAGACCGGCGCATATCTGCTTTTGGGAAGCCCGGCGCATGAACTGCGCAACGGCAAGAATACCTTCCTGAACAGCGCCTTCATGCTTTCCCCGACTGGTGAAACAACCGGGCGCGCCGACAAGCTGCACCTGGTCCCTTTCGGCGAATACGTGCCGCTGGGAAGCATCCTGACCTTTATCAACAAGATCGTGGTCGGAATCGGCGACTTTGCCCCGGGCGAAAAAGCTGTTCCGCTGGACGCCGGCAGAGCGAAAGTGGGCATTCAGGTCTGCTACGAGGTGATCTTTCCGGAACTGGCCCGCGAATATGTCAGGGCGGGGGCGCGGGTACTGGTGGCGATCACCAACGACGCCTGGTTCGGACGTTCATCGGCGCCATACCAGCACCTGTCGATCTCTGTATTCCGGGCGATCGAAACCCGCACACCGCTGATCAGGGCCGCCAATACCGGCATAACCGCGATTGTTGACAAAAACGGACATATCAGCACGATGACCGGACTGTTCGTGGAAGGTTATCGTACCGGAGAGATCGAACCTGGCAGCGGACAATCGCTGTACCTTGAAATAGGAGACGCCCCCGCCATGATCTGCCTGCTGCTGACGGCGGGCGTGGCTCTGCTGGCATGGCGCAGGCGGAACAATACATCTACGAGGAGTGAATCATGTACAGAGAAGAAGTAGCCAGGCTGAAGAACTGTGAAGAGCGGATCGCCAAACTTCGGGGGTCTCTTTGACATAGATGACAAACGCGAGTCGATCCAAGAGATCGAATCGATCATGGCGGTTCCCGGATTCTGGGATGATACCGGAAAATCGCAGGAGATCATCAAGAAGCGCACTCTTCTGGAAAAGACC
>JAURXC010000381.1 GCA_030654645.1 Deltaproteobacteria bacterium
CCTATTCGAATTTTTTCGGAGCGTCAAAGACCATTGGAATGCAAGGGACAGTACCGTGAATATAAAAACAATTAATGCAGTTTCCTTTAAATTAAGCGGGGCGTCTGGAAAGACGTAATACATAATCCCCCATGTTATCATCGATAACACAACTACTACGGGAACTGTTCCAAGGACTGATCTAATCGCGTGAAACATATGGCCACCTCTGTCTTCATTTATTCATAACGTAGAAAACTACTACTGGTGTTGATATATGGACTGGCTATGCTGCTCCCGTATGGGAGAAAGTCTAAAGAAAGTCTAAGGGTCAAGTCTTGAAAAATCAGTTTTGATATTTCAAGACTTGCCGCCAAGCAGATACGTAGGCTCATCACTTTGATTTTGCAGCAAAAGTAGTGAACAGCTTCGTATTCTCTTTCACAATGAACGTACCGAGTTCAGTCTGGTTCCGGTGTTCAGCCATAATCCAGCTTGGCAGTGCTAAACTGTGGGTCAAAGGCGAACTCACCACGACCAAACATGTTTCTTAAGAACCCTGGCTGATTGTAGCGCTTCTTTGCTGCAACTTTGTCGAACTCAGCAACCGACTTGAGTTTTACATAAAGGATGTCCGGCACTTTGCTATTTCACTAAACGAGATGCACAGGTTCGTTGGCGCGGTTAAGTTGTTTAATTACAAAATCGGGCAGGGGGATGTTATTGCGTTGGACAAGCGTGCGCAGGCCTTCAAATTTCTGTCGCGCACCATCTGTGCTAAGGTCAAGGTGCGGGGTCGATCAAGGTGCGGGGTCTGGCTTCCAAGATAGCAAGTTTGGTCTCCATATTGGTGAGAATTCTGGGGGCCAGCACCCAATGCACCGCTGCCCCACAAAATAAAGCCCCCTCCCGCAACATGACCGCAACCGGATAATGGTCGCCGTACCCCTCCAAATTCATCTTCTCCAAAGGCCTGCCAAACCGGATTGGCGTCGCGCAATCCCCCTGAGTCACCATCCACTCAAATATTCCTGCAATAGATATCAATCGTCTTGCCATCCACCGTCAGCACCGCCTGGCCGTTATCAACCAGCAACGGCAGCTTTGTCTGCCAGTGTTCCAGCTCGTTGGCCACCATGGTTACGAAGCGTTGCGGCACCTGGTCCGGATTCAGACGCACCCGGAGTGGGACCGGCATGCGTTCGTAGCCGTTGTTGATGATGATCAAGGCCACGTCGTCGCTGGAGATACGCAGAAACGCATAGACCAGATCGTCCGCCCAGAGGGTGATGGTAGTCCCGTACTTGAGCGCTTCGTTCGCTTTGCGCAAGCGAATCAGATCACGGGTCCATTCGAAGATTTCGTGTTCTTTCCTGAACTTTGGCTGCGGATGGTTGTTCGTACCGATGACGTTCCATGGGAAATCTCGGCGCAGATCGCGATCATCTCCTGCCTTCCATCCTTCGAGTCCGATCTCGGTTCCATAGTAAAGTTGCGGAATTCCTCGCATGGTAAAGAGTGCGCCGAGACAAAGCTTGGTGACCCGGATTGCCCAATCGAGCCCCGCACCGTCTCCAGGATGTTTGGTCCGGGCGTGACTCATGATGCGCCGCTGCAGATCGTGGTTATCAACCAGGGTGACAAGGCCGTTGGCGTTGCGATAGCCGCCTTCGTCGTTTAGCGGGTTGTCTTTATCAAGGACACCTCGCGGTTCGTTTTCGTTCAAGCGTGGGCGCGCCAGCCAATAGCGCAGGCTTTCGTCATAGATGAAGGTCGAGCGCAAGGCCGTGCAGAGCGGGAAATCAAAAATCGAGTCGAAGTCGTGGTAGTTCTGGTACTGCAACAATGTGCCGATATCCTCCTTTCCTTCGCAGAGCACCTCCCCGATGAGACAGACATCCGGGTACTTGCCGCGAATCTGGCATTTAAAGTAGTGCCAAAACTTCTTCTCCACATGCTTTACGGTATCCATGCGGATGTTGGTTACCTTGCCCCTGGTGATCCATTCTTCGATGTTGTTGATGAAGTAATCGATAACCTGAGGCATGTCGTGATTGAAATCCGGCAGGCCTGACAGCTCGCCCTTGATATCACCCGTCCCACCGCTGTTGAACCAGTCGGAGCCGAATCGCTCCTTTGCCCCGTACCCCGCGTGGTTCACGACCATGTCGAGCACCACCTTCATCCCCCTGGCTTCACACTTGTCAACAAATACACCGAAGCTGTCAATGTCAGTGGAGGTGGGAAGATGGGTGCCGTCGAGCAGGCGGCTGTCGATGCGCTGAAAGTTCTGCGGCCAATAATAGTGGTACGGTTCGGTTGTCCCGGCTCTTGGAATGTTCTCGTACACCGGTGTTACCCAAATGGCGGACACGCCCAGATTGAGGAGGTAGTCGAGCTTCTCGATGACCCCGTCGAGCGTACCTCCGTGGATGCTGGTATCCGACTCGGTAACATTCCGCTTGTCCCTGCCGAAGAAACGGTCCGTCACCACGAAGTAAATGACGTCATCCTGGGTTATTCGCTTTTCCATGATCCATGCTCCTCCTTTGAATAAGCATCTCCCTGCAAAGCCGGTGAAATGATACCGGGGTCTGGCTTCCAAGACAGCAAGTTCGGTCTCCATTTTATCAACTTGGAAGACTGACCCCACACATTGCCCGCTCACCGGTATCTTGGTGAGTATCAATATCGTTTCAACCGTCGCTTCGATCTGGCTAAGATGCTCTCCCGACTGGTCACTGCTACTGTCCGGACAGGCAAGCGTCCAGAAGCCTGGTTGCGGCTAGCGGGAGATCAGTGCTAATCAGGATTTAAAATAACTTCAGTGGCCGGGTTTCCTTATTCTTCGGACTCCATCAGCGGGGCTATCACGTCAAAGTAATCATCCTTCTGGAGTGCCCGCTGCTCGAACACGTCACGGGCCACCTCGCCCAAAATGTTCTTGAACTGAGTTCGATCGACCAGCACAATTTCTTTGCCAAGGTGAAGGTGTGGCGTACGGATTCCTCCGTTGACGAGTCCAGCTATACGCTGGGAATTGGCCTCGTTCAGGCCGGCTAAAGCACTGGAAGCATCCAGGAAACGAGGAGCGACATAACCATTGCCCGGACCGGGCTTGAATTTGCCCATATCTATTTTCACGCGCGCGGCGGAGAGTGCCTCCGCAAATTTCAGGAACTCCTCGGGGTTGCCTTGAAACTCAACTTCTGCCTTCCAGGTGAGGGTCTTCTGCTTGATCATGGCTTTTACCTCCTGATTAGTTGGCCCCGCTCAGTTGCGAGGTGAGAGTTCGTGCCTGCGGCCGCCATCCCGACGATGGTTCTCCGCGTTCACGTAATTGAACAAGTGATCGGCAAATAGATTGTTGTCGTCCCTGACAAGTGATTCGAATGCGTACCGAGCCGCTTCGATGGCTGCTTTCTCCATTGCGCACTGTACTGGAGCGGGCATGTCGCTCTCACCGGACATGAACCAGTTCGTGCATCCACACCAACTCATGCAGAAGCGCTTGTAAAAACAGTTTGTGCACTCTTCCCGGCGGTTGCCTCTTTTTAGGTGCAAGGCGCAACGTCGCGCCTGGTTAAGCCCTGTCCGAATATTGCCGAGACTGAAAATCAAGCCGTCGTCCTCGCCGATGAAACGTTCGCAGGGATAGATGTTACCGCTCGGAGCGATCCCCCACTCGCCGTCACCCATAGAACATGTGTCGCTTGGGGAGTAGCCCCCTTTTACGAAAAGGATCGCCTTGCTGTCGATAAGGTTCAATGCGATCTCGCTGCCGCTCTGGTAGCAAGCGATGTATTGCTCGGCCACTTGTCTGAAGATATCGTCAAAATGATCGCAGGCTTCTCTCGGCCAAGTTGCCTTAATGTTTGGGCTCAAGTGAATCACGCATACCCCGAGGTTAATGAAGAAGTTCAGGGTGCGGGGCACGTCAATAAGTGTATCAGGTCCAACAACAGCGTTGACTTCAACGGCTCCAAGCCGTTTGACCGCCAATTCAAGGTTGCGAATGACCTCGACAAAACTTCCGCTACCGTTGTGCTGGCATCTGTTGCGATCATGCACGTCCTGTGGGCCATCGATACTGAAACAAAGATTTATACCTTGCTCAGCGAAGTAGTCGAGGATCTCCGGCGATACCAGGGTGCCGTTGGTTGTGATTCCGATACGAACCGGCACAAATTTCTCGCTGGTCCGGCGGTAGGTGTAGGCGACGATTTCCCTGATGAGGTCGAACCGCAGCAAGGGCTCGCCCCCAAAAAGACCGAGGTCAAGAGACTTTCCAGCGGGCAAAGATGCCAGAGCGGAGTCGATACACTGCTTCGCGGTGGCTAATTGCATGTCCGGCTTGCGGCTACTCCCGGCATAACAGTAGCGGCAGGCCAGGTTACAGCGATGGGTCAGGCTCAAGGTGATTTTCATTGCCGTAGCCTCACGAATGGATCAACGCGTTCGAATGTTCCATAAGCCTGCTCGGCCGCTGCCTTACATCCCCCGCGGCACGATTCTTTAAGCGGGTTGTAGCAGTTGCTACACTCCATGGGCCAAGTGGTGCGGAACGCACTTATGTAGGTATGGTGTTCGTAGATATCGCGCACCGAATCCCGCCGGACATTTCCGAGTACCACTGAAGAGTGTTCGCAGACCCGAAAATTGCCAGCAGGGTCAACTATAAGGGTCGACTGTTCGCCTGCGAGAGAACACCAATTGAACCGGATATGCGGATAGCGTGCAATGTCGACCATGCACGGCTCGATGACAACCCCCGTTGAAACAGGAAATCCGGTGGCAGACGAGATCTCGTCCAGCACGCGCAGGTTTTCTTCCACCATTGTCGGAGTCAGAAACAACTCCTCGGAATGGTGTAGATTGGCCGCACCGACGTTGATCCTGTTATATAAGAGCGAGTCGGCGCCCAGCATCATGGCGAGATGAGCCGTTGGACCGATATCGGCGTAGTTTTGGCGGGTTGCAACAAAGACAGCGATCAAGTGTCCACCTGCCAGGTGCACGTTTGTCATGCCGTCTATCAAGGCATCCCACGCGCCGGGGTGACCGGACAATCGATCGTGCACTTCACGCCTCCAACTGAGAAGTGATATCTGGTAGCTGCTGCCGCTCACGGTCGCATCCACCAGTGCTTCGGTCAAATTGGTGCCATTAGTGATGATCTGAACCGCGAGGCCCTGCGAGCGGATAAATTGGACAATATCGGGGAGGTCGGTCCTCAGCGTCGGTTCTCCGCCACTGAGGACCACCGTTGTCAGGGGGAGATCTTCCATCAACTTGAGAATCGTCCACTTGATCTCAGCGGTGGTCATTTCTCCGTTCTTGTCCAATGGATACTGCAGTTCGGGCGCACGCCAAGCGTTATAGCAGTGACCGCAACTGTTGTTGCAAAGTCGCGTCAATTCCAGGACGAATGTGCTTGGCAGTGCTTGTAATTCACCCGTTTCATTGATCGCTTTTCTCGTCATGGCTATATCCGATCAGTAAGTTAGAAGTTATCGCACTTATCCTCTTTAACAGGGTAGGTTATGGATTCACAACCCAACCCAAATCAAACGCCTTCAGCATATTCATCCCAGCGCAAGGTTCGCCGTGTTATTAGCCAGCCGATTCATTAGCAGCGGTGATGAAAACTTAATTATAAGTAGTTTAATTTAATTATTTTATATAGAGCGGTAACAGGGTGCAATCCCCCGAACGTTCATTTATTTTTAGACTAAAATGGTTACTCCGCCAGGTTATCCTGAAAGATGGTATTCAGGTGACAGGCTGGCGGAGAGTCTGAGATTTGCATGCGACGAATCGGTTTACTTTCAATTCGTAATCTTGGATTAAACCGTTTACAACGCATCGCGCTTTACATATTATGTCCAGCGATGAATTCACCCGAGACACCATGCATACGCCCGATGACCGAAGCCGATCTTGACGCTGTTCTGCTGATTGAAGAATCGTCGTTCCCGCTGCCGTGGAAGCGCGAACATTTCCTGCATGAAATCAGTGCGCCGCACTCCTATCCGTTAGTTGCCGAACTGGATGGGAGAATTGCCGGATATGTCTGCCTGATGTCGCTGTTCGAAGAGGCGCAGATCCTGGATATTGCGGTGGCCCCTGACCGTCGCGGCTGCGGCGTCGGACGTTTATTGATGGAAAAGGCCTTTGATGTGGCGCTTGAAAAGGGGGCCGAACTGATGGCGCTGGAAGTGCGCGAATCGAGCGCGCCGGCGATCGGACTCTACCAGGCGCTCGGTTTCAGGCGGGTCGGCATCAGGGCAAATTACTACGAATCCAGGGAAAATGCGGTTTTGATGGAAAAAACTATCAAGGAGACAACCTAGATGCAGTTCACAGCAATGATTCTTTCCAATGCGGAGGTCTCGCCCGGTTACTGGCGGATGCGTATGACCGCGCCTCCCGAATTCGCTTCCGCCGCGCCCGGCCAGTTCGTAATGGTGCGGGTCAATGGGGCCATCGATCCTCTTTTGCGGCGTCCCTTCGGTGTCTTTGACGTCGGCACCCACACTCCGGCCCACAGCGGCGCGGTTGCCCAGCCCTACCTGGAAATGCTCTACCGGGTGGTGGGGAAGGGGACGGCGATGCTCTCGGCGCTGCACGAGACCGATCTGCTGGATGTGCTCGGCCCGCTGGGCAAGGGCTTTGACATGGGCGATCCGGACGAGGAAAAGCTGATCGTGGGGGGCGGGGTAGGGCTGGCTCCGCTGTACCTGCTGGCCAGGGAGCTGGTGAAGAAGTCGCCGGTGAGGCTGTTTGCCGGCGGCCGCACGCGGGACGATATCCTCTGCATCACCGAGTTCGAGCGCCTGGGGGTGGAGTGTTACACCGCCACCGAGGACGGCTCGCTGGGCGAGTGCGGACTGGTGACAGAAGCGCTGCTGCGCCGGCTGGATGCGCTGCAGGGCAGGGCCACTATCTATGCCTGCGGACCGCACGGCATGCTCAACGCGGTGGCCGGTATCGCCGCAGAACGGGGAATTCCCTGCCAGGTCTCGCTGGAAGGGTACATGGCCTGCGGCGTGGGCGCCTGCCTGGGGTGTGTGGCTCCCGGGCATCGCCATTCGACCGAGACGCCGGATTTCCGCTGTGTCTGTACCGAAGGGCCGGTCTTTGAATC
>JAURXC010000386.1 GCA_030654645.1 Deltaproteobacteria bacterium
TCGCCACTATGGTCGGATACGAAGATGTGGAAAAAGCTTACCTGGTCGGGATAATTCACGATATCGGCAAGGTGTTTCTTGGGCATTACTGCAGGGAAGAGTATGGTCGCATGCTGACCGGAATCAACAATACAAGCTACACTACCTACGAGGCCGAATATGAATTCTTCGGCACCACACACAGCGAAGTAGGTCTCTGTCTGGCACAGCGCTGGAACTTCCCCGCATCGTACTGCGATGTGATCTCTTATCACCACGCTTCGGAGATGGCTACCGAAGACCCCATGCTTACGGCAATCGTTTCCCTGGCTGATTTCTTCTGTCTTTCGCATGTCACTGCCGGCAGCCTGGCGCAGGCCAGTATACCGGGGATGTCCGAGGAAAATGCCTGGAAGGTGCTCAAACAGTTGTCGAAAAAACCGATTGCGCCGGGACTGGAAAGCTTCCTGTCCGATCTGTTCGACACATATGAAGATGTCAGCCGCGAAGTTGATATTCTCTTTAATTCCTTGATTACCTGATTTGTTTACAATTCGTGAATACTGAAGCAGGAGATGCCCCCATGTCTGAGAAAACAACCGTAACCTGTTCCAAGTGCAGCAGCGTATGGCAAAACCGGGGCACCACCAACTGCTGGAGCGGTGATCCGGACCAGGCGCCCCCCAAGCCGGGCAATTGCCCGTCCGAAGCATATCAAGACGTGGTTAGAAGCTCTTTCGATCAGTATTCCGGAGAGAGCGAGGATGCCAGGATCGCTTTTGTCGCCGCCAGGGTGGAGGGGCTTTGCTACCAGCCGGTTCCCGGCAGCGATGCGGTCAACGCCCGCTGGACAAGGGTAGAGGATACGATTGCCTTTGCAAAGCTGATGGGATACAAAAAAATCGGCATGGCGACTTGCATCGGACTTCTGGACGAATCGGAACGTCTGGCTAAAATTCTTGCGGCCCAGGGTTTCGAACCAGTCAGCGTTTGCTGCAAGGCCGGCAGTATCGACAAGCTGGAGCTGGGGTTGAAGGAAAGCGATAAAGTCAGGCCGGGAACCTTCGAACCTGCCTGCAACCCGATCGCGCAGGCGGAGATCTGCAACCGACTGGCTACCGACATGAATATAATCGTGGGGCTTTGCGTCGGTCACGACATGCTCTTCAATCGGCACTCCAAAGCGCCGGTGACTACACTGGTGGTGAAGGATCGGGTTACCGGGCACAACCCGGTCGCGGTGTTGTACGGGCAGAACTTTTATTACAAGCGACTGCAGAAACAGCAAGTGTTGACCGGTATGGAATGACTATACGCAGGATTTACAATGACCCGGTTTTTTCACGCCATGGACGAATGGGGGCTGCGTATCATGTTGTTTACATGAAAAAAGCTGGACTTTTTTTATAATATGCCGGAAAATGAATAATTATATATAGCCGGTCGGCCGGCACACATCTTTGGTAAGGAGAATGGACAATATGAAAAAGATCGTGGCTATGATGGTTGCAGCAATGATGGCACTCAGTTTCTCGATGGTGGCGGTAGCAGAAGAGAAGGCTGCTGAGAAGCCTGCTGCTGAAAAAGCGGAAAAAGCAGAAAAGAAAGACGCCAAGAAAGCCAAGAAGAAAGACGACAAGAAAAAAGCTGCTGAAGCCAAACCTGCCGCCAAGGGCAAAAAAGAAGTTTCCGGTTGTTGATCTAGGCATAATATATGAAAACGGAGGCATGAGCAACGGCATGCCTCTTTTTTATTTGTATTAGGCTCGTACCCGGTGAGTCTTGGCCTGGTACGAGCCATAGGCGTGATCAGAGCATTTGCTTGAATACGACCGAATAAATTTTACCGGGGGGAGTGAGCATGCAGATCAAGACGAGAATCGTGGTCGGGGTCGCCTTCATGTCGCTGTTGATGATTGCCATCGGAGCTATCGGTCTGGTCGGCTTCCGCGAGAATGGCCGCGCCCTGGAGGAAGTTCATTCCGTCAATATGAAAAACATCGGGCTGCTGAACAAGATTGACGGCCTGATGCGAGCCAACCGCATCCAAATGTTGCTCTCCCTGCAGCACGATCCCAAAAATGAATTCAGCGCGATGCATGAGCATCCCACCAGCGCCCATACCGATCTGGCAAAGAAATATATCGAAGAAATCAACCAGGTCTGGAAAGAGTACGCCGCTTCAATTACCGACAAGGAAGGGCGTGATCTGGCGGAAACCTTCCAAAAAGAGCGTAGCAAATACGAGAAGGAAGGGCTGGAACCGGCCATGAAAGCCGTCCTGGCAGATGATTTCAACCAGACCTACCGCATCACTTTCGACGCAATCAACCCAACCATCGTAAAAGCAAACAAGGCAATGGATGCGCTGATAAACCACGAGGTCGCCATTGCAAAGGCAGCGCATGAAAAGAGTGCCTCCAGGTCGGCCCTGTTTCGCAACCTGATCCTGGCGGCAATTATCTTTGCAGTGCTGATCGGTGGCTCGATCGGTCTCATGATTGCCCGTTCCATCAGCAGATCAGTGGCAATGCTCAAGCAAACCGCCGCGTACCTGGCGGATGGCGATCTGAGCAAACGCTCGACGGTAACCAGTCGTGATGAGCTGGGCGAGATCAGCAACTGTTTCAACCAGGTCGCCGATACCCTGCACGATCTTGTGGAGCGCGTTCGCGCCAGTTCTCACAGCGTGTCCGGCGCCGCAGTGGAACTGCGCGCCAATGCCGAGCAGATTGCATCCGGTTCGGACCATATGGCAGCGGAGGCGGTTACGGTGGCAACGGCCAGTGAGGAAATGGCGGCCACTTCCAACAACATCGCTTCCAACTGTTCGCTGGCGGTTGAAAGCGCCAACCAGGCCTGCAGTGCCGCCACCAGCGGAGCAGCCATCATCCAGCAGACCGTGGAGGGGATGGCGAGAATCGCCGCCAAGGTCCAGGATTCGGCCCGTACCGTGGAAACATTGGGTGTCAAATCGGAGCAGATCGGGGCGATTATCGGTACAATCGAGGATATTGCCGACCAGACCA
>JAURXC010000392.1 GCA_030654645.1 Deltaproteobacteria bacterium
CACCGGCCCGGTGTTTGCGTTTACTGCGAACGGGCGTCCATAGGAACCGTCGACGTCGATCGTCCGGTCGCCCGGCAGCTGGGTCTGGATGAACTGCGAAGGGAACTTCCAGCCGTTGGGGGCCTTGACGCAGAGCGTGTAGCGTCCGGGCGCCACCAACGGGAAGTCGAAGCTGCCATTGGCCGCCGTCATCACCGGGTTGAGCGCAGCGGTGACGCCATCCAGCTCCAGCACATTGGCCAGCGGGCCGTTGGCCTCGCCATTGAGTGTGCAGCTGCCGCCGGCAGCGGCATCCACCAGCGTCACCAGCGCGCCGGGTACCGTCTGGTTGGTGCGGCTGTCGAAAACGATCCCGCCCGGATCGATCAGCAGGCGCGCGGTAACGGTGCTGCTTCCGCAGCCGGAGATGCTGGCGGTAAGCAGGTCGTGCTTCATGGCCTCGATAATCGCGTCACCATGTACCACCGGATTGGTTGCGGCATCGCGGGTCTCAACGCCGATGATACGGAAGAGCCCCGTATCCGGGCCGCTCTCCTGGGCGGAGTAACTCTCCTGGTCGCCGCTGTGGGCCGATGTGAGCACGATCGTACGCACCTCGGCCAGCAAAGGATTGGTGTTGCAGGCCGAGGCGTCGGCCTGGACGTAGAGCGGACTTCCCAGCCTGGCGGCCTGGGCCGGTATGACGAAAGTGCCGCTGTTGAAAAACGTTATTACCGGGGGAGGGGCCTGCACTGTCAGCGTGACCGTATTGGAAGCAGCTTCAATCTGTTGTGGGTTGACACCGTTGTTGTAGAGAGCATGGCCGGTGTTGTCGATGGTGCCGGAAGCGGTTGAAGCGATCAGTACCTTGAAACTGAAAGTGGCCATATTGCCCACCGCCAGCGCGTTTGCGCCGTAGGCCACTTCATCGACAGCCGAGGCATCGGCCGGTTCGACCGTGGTGTACGAAAATGGCGGATCTCCAATCCTGTGAAACAGTGCTGTGCCGTTGGTCTGCAGTTTGAAGGAACCCTTCACATACGAGCAGCCGAATGGCAGCACGTCCCTTAGCAGCACCAGTTGCTCCGGAGCGCCATCGACCTGCATTGTCTGTCCACCTTGAGCGGTGCCGTTGCCGTTGTTGACGACGTTGAGGGTGAAGGTCACCTGCTGTCCCGGTGCCGGGCTGTAATCGGAGGACTGCTTTCCGGCCTGGAGCAGTGCGGCGGAGTTGACCAGCACCTGGTCGGTAACAGTGGCCTTAACGCCTTGAATCGAGGAAACGGCCGAGATCGCGATGCTGCAGGATTGGGTCTGCATGGCGTTGGACGGGACGGTTCCGGAGATGATCAGGCTGACGGACTGGCCGGCAGCCAGGCCGATCATGCCATTCTGCGGTATCTGTGGCTCACCGTAGTCTGCGATACCGTTCTGGTTCAAATCCCTGGTCAGTGTCAGGCCGGAGAGTGTGAAGGTGCTTCCTGTGGCTGTTGTGGTAGTTAGAAATGCAGAAAGCGGGGTGTTGCCGGTGTTTGTGAGGATGTGGCTGAAGGAAACCGGTGCGCCGGGTGAGCGGAACAGCTGCTGGTCCGCCACCATTGACAGTGCCTCGACCGGCTGCACGATCACCTGCACCGGGTTGGATTCCATGGTTTCGGATCTGTCCAGGACCGGATTGTAATAGCTGGCAAAGGCTTTGTTCTCGATGACAGTGCCGGCCCGGGGTGTTGCCGCAAATGCCGGCAGTGGAATTACTGACAGCAGGATCATGACCGCCAGCAGCAACGGCGGAAAATACGCGCGTGTGACGAGTCCGTTCCGGTTGACCGGATGCTCGGACCATCTGCTGCCGCAGCCGTATATCTCCTTGTGCTTGTTCAATCGGACCCCGGATTGGTTGCTGTGTTTTGAAGCCGCGCCTCCGGGGATATTAAAGCCCCGGAGGCGCGTGTTTTACTGACAGGAAAATTTTGTGTTACGGGTTGATTTTTATGCCGAAGGTAACGATTGCCGTTGCTCCGGGAGCCAGGGCGGGAACGGTCGCCTTGACTGTTCCGGTGGCGCATGCGCCGGGTGAAAGTGTGATCGATCCGGTCGAGGTGGATGCCGCGGGAACACTGCTGCCGACGCAGCCGGTGGCATAGACCGTATTGGCCGGTGTGGCGTCGCTGATTTCAAGGGTGTTGATTGTCGCGGTGCCCACATTGGCTGCCGTAATCTGGTAGAGGATACAGGCGCCCGGAATTGCTCCGGTGGTGATGTTGCTCTGTGCAAAAACTCCGTCTGCGGTTCCGTCACAAGCCGCATCCAGAGCCTGCATCTTGGTCAGGGTGACCTGGCCGGAGATTACGGTCGAGGTGTCGGTGGCCGAGGATGCTGCCGGAGCGAGCGCGGTCGCGATGGTGCCGGTGGTGGTGGCGGTCAGGGTGGCGCTGTCCGTATCGCCTATATTGGCGCCGGCCGGTGCGAAAACCTTGACCAGCAGCGGCACGCTTGCGCCGGAGGCCAGTCCGCCGATTCCGGAGAGGTCCGTAATGACCGGGTCGGTCGGATCAATGCTGCCGTTGCCATTGGCATCGTGGTAGACAACCGAGTTCCAGCCCTGGGCGGAAAGAGAATCGGTTATGCCGATGGTGACTTTACTGTCGGTGCTGCCGTCGGGAGTGCCTGCGGCCGGCACGGTGCCCTCAAGCACGTTGCCGTTGTTGGTGACGGTCATGGGGTAGATCACGGTGCCGCCGGGGAATACCTGTCCGGTCTGGCTGTTGGTAACGGTTACGTTGCGGACAGCGTTGATGTCGATCGCGCCATGCAGCCTGTCGATGGCGCTGCTGGAAGGCGAGAGTGTACGGAAGTAGATCTGCTGGGTGCCGGCCGCGGCATTGGCCGGTATCGACACGATTGCGCAGACGGTGCTGTTAGTGGCGGCATTGACGACGCCGGTGTTGGATATGACACCGCCGAGCGTGGAGCAGTTACCGGCTCCGCCATCGGACTTGAAGGTGACGGTCCAGCCGGTGGGCAGGGGGACCGGAGCCACAAAGGTGCTGTCGGTGCTGGCGGCCAGGTTGTAGGTGTCGGCGGTGGCGCTGGTGTTATTGACCTTGAGGATGAAGGTGGTGCTTGTGCCCGGGTTGGCGGTGTTGTGCGGTGTCAGGGCTGCAGCTTCCGGCCCTGCTCCGAAGCCGGTGCTGGCCACATTGCCGGCCGCTGCGGTGCCGACAGGAGTGCTGTCGGTGCGGGCCGTGTTGAGCGTCAGGTCAACTGTGTTGCCGGTGATTGAGGTCAGTGTCAGGATTACCGGGTTGCTTTTGGTGTTGTCCAGTTTCGAGGTTGCGGTCAGGGTGGCGCTGTAGGGGCCGCCGGTTGCGCTGGCAGGCAGGATGGCCTTGACGATCACGTTATAGGATGCCCCGGCTGCGAGAATGCCGGTGTCCGGTGTGCTGTTGGAGTTGGTGTCTATCAACGGGGTGACGCCATCGGATTTGTAGAGAACGAAGGATGTGCCGGC
>JAURXC010000163.1 GCA_030654645.1 Deltaproteobacteria bacterium
CCGACTCCGGCTTCTTTTGCCAGCGTCTCGGTCAACCGTGGTGATAAAAGCTCTTCCGCGAACAGATAGCGCGCGCCGCTCGACCGAATCTCGCCCACCAGCGCCACCATCCGTGAAGCGGAAGGCTCCGAATCGGAAGAGACACCACTCAGCGCATGATACTCCAGATTATAACGGTTGGCCAGATAGCCGAAGGTATAATGTCCTCCGTGCAACAGTTTTCTGGTTGTGCAGCTAGCCAGGGAATCCCGGTACTTTTGATCGAGACTCGCCAATCCTGCTTTCAATTTTTCCGCATTGCTCCGGTAAAAATCGGCATTGGCGGCATCCGCGGCAACGAATCCCTCAAGAATGGCATCAACCATGGTGGCGGCGTTGGCGAAATCCAGCCAGATATGGGGATCAAGGCCCTTATGGCCATGTTGATCATGTCCCTCTTCCCGGTTGTGGTCTCCCTGACCGGAGGAAACAGCAGGCCGATACCGGACCTTCTGCCCGGCGTTGACCACCTTGAGCCCTTTGTTGTCCACCCCCCTGACTACGGTTTCAGCCCACGGCTCCATATAAGGATTGGTATAGATGAACAGGCCGGCCCGGTTGATCCTGATCATGTCCTCCGGCTTCGGCTCAAAGGTGTGCGGCTCGACTCCCGGCGGCAGCAGCATGGTCACCTGGGCCTTCTCACCGGCGATAGACCTGGCAAAATCATACAGTGGAAACAGGGTGGTAACCACCTGCAAACCTGCGGCGGGTTTCCGTTCGGCTTTCTGGCAGCCGCAGAGCATGAACATGCCCAGGCTGAAGATTGTCAGTATGTAGATCAGATTCCTGATTCGCAAATTCGTTACCTCTCGTGGTTACTGGTACCTTGTAACTCTTATATTTCAGGCTCTTTAGTAAATAACCCCTCTAAATCTCCCCTTATCTAAGGGGAGACTTCAAGGCTTCCCCCCTTAGGTAAGGGGGGACTGAGGGGGGTTAGATTTTGATGTTACAGTGTACTTGAGCATCAGCTCGTTTTGCCAGTCCCCTCGTAACGCCACTTAAAACTGACCGCCTTGCAGCCGGGCAAGACCCGCCGGAAAAGGTTGAGTCCGTCTTCGGTGATGGACGTGCCGCTGCAGGTCAGCCATTTCAGTCCAGCAATCAGCGCCAGGTTCAAAAGCCCCTGATCATCGATGGCGGTGTGATAGATCGAGATGCGCTGCAGCTCTTTCAACGGCCGCAGCAGGGCCAGTCCCTGGTTGCTGATCCTGGCATCAGAAATATAGAGCTCCTGCAGACCGGTCAGATGCACGAGATTAGGCAGGATATCGTCGTCAACATTGTAGAGAAACAGCGACTGCAGATCGTTTGGCTGAAGTCCGGCCAGGAAATTGATGTCGGTTCCGTTGCCCCCCTTGACATCCAGCCGCAGTGACTTGTCCAGATAGACCTCTTTTGAGCCGCGGGCGTTTCCCAGCTGCTGCCAGTCACGATAATCGAGCGACTCCCGTTTGCGGACATAGAGCGTGCCGCACGACTGATCAACAGGAAAGCGTATGATCCGGGTTTCAAACGGCAGGTCAGCCGGTCCGGATGTGGCGTCCCCCTCCCCCCTCAAAGTCATCAGACGTCTGCGAATGCGGGCTATGTCCATGTCCACCTTGGCGGCCATCTCAGCCATCAGGTCAATGCCATCGGCCAGTGATTCGTCCACCCGCAATTTGAAGAGATAGATGTCGGTCTGTTTAAGCTCTTCGGTCTGGCGGATCATCGCATGGATATTCTGATCGACCAGTGCAATCTGGCGGATAACACGCACCAGCTCCATTGCGATATCAAGCTCCGAATTAAAAACCGGAGTCTGTTCCCACTCGCTTAGAAGATCCGCCAGCACCTGGCGGTTGCCTGCCTGATAGGCTTCGTTGGCAAGCGCCATCAGTTCCTGTCGCCGCCCGCGGTCCGCTTCATCCGCCGCCAGGTCGGGATGCACGGCCTTGGCGACACCGCGATACAACGATTTCAGGCTGATTTCGGCGGTATTCGGAGCGTTGTCTTCATCGTCCAGCAGGTCGGTTGTATGATGAAAGTGGGAAAAAGACGCTTCGTGCTTGATCGATTCCACCGCATCAGCCAAGGCCTCTTCACCGAGCAGTCCCTGCAGTTGCCACTCCAGATCTTCCAGCACTTCGATACGCGTTCCGAGAATATCCTCGTAGACCTGCTCAAACATCCTGATTTCGGACTTCAGCGAGTTATACAGCTGTTCATGGCGCTGCAGTTCAGCCTTTGACTTGTCCAGCTTCTGGTACTTGTGTTCCAGCTCGATCTCTTCGGGAGTCTTGAGGCGGTTCTTGAAGGGGGTCATATTGATCTACCGGACTGAACCAGTTCGCGAACCTCACGCGCAAGCGGCAGCGTAATGCGGCGTTTTTCGGCCATGGAATAACGGTAGAGCCGGTTGAAACTTTCAATTAGCGCCCCGACCTCCCGGCTGGTTGTGGCCAGGATATAATCGACAACATCATCCGGCACCCGGATCTGACGGTCATCGGACACTTTTTTTATGATCATGCTGCGCGAATGATCATCCGAGGTATCCAGGCGCGCCACCAGGCCCCACAAAAGGCGTGAAGTCAGATGGTCGTCCAGGTTGGTCAGCTCACGGGGAGGATGCAGGCCGGCCATGGCGATCGTGCGCCCGGAAGTATGGAAATCGTTGAACAGCTGCCACAATGCTCCACGAAGGTCGGCATCGTCCGGCATCTCCTGCAGATCATCGACCACCAGGCCGGAAGCTCCGCTGAAAAGCGCCACCATCCTCTCCGGATCGGGATGTTCCCTGAGCGAGAGATAGGGGATACCACCAACGGCGATCGATTTGAGCAGATGGGTCTTACCGGAACCGGAAGGTCCGTGCAGATACAACAGTTTCTCGGAGTCGGCCGGATCGGCGATCCTCTGGGCAAAGCGCAGGGCGGCAGAGTTGCCTTCGCAGGGCACGAAACTGTCGAAACTGAAAGACGGGGTTATGGGAAAATCGAAGAATTGTTGCATTGTCAGAACAGTTTGGCCTGGGGCGCTTCCGGGGCGATACGGTTGAAATGCAGATAAGCCGCCCGGGTGGCAACCCTTCCGCGCGGAGTGCGGTTGATGAAACCATTCTGGATCAGGAACGGCTCGTAGACGTCTTCAATTGTGTCGCTCTCCTCGCTGATCGCGGCCGCGATCGTGTCAAGCCCGACCGGACCTCCGCCGAACTTGTCGATAATCGTCAGCAGAATCATGCGGTCCATCTGGTCAAAGCCCATCTCGTCTATCTCCAGCAGCTTCAGTGTTTCACGAACCACATGGCAGGTAATGACGCCGTCGGCCCTGACCTGGGCATAATCGCGCACCCGCCGCAGCAGACGATTGGCTATGCGTGGTGTTCCGCGACTGCGCCGGGCCAGTTCCATCGCCCCCAGCGGATCGATCTCCATGCCGAGGATGCGGGATGAGCGGCGGATGATCGTGGCCAGTTCGTCATCGGTATAGAACTCCAGCCGGGAGATTACCCCGAAGCGGTCACGCAAGGGGGATGAGAGCAGTCCGGCGCGGGTGGTGGCGCCCACCAGCGTGAAGCGGGGCAGGTCCAGCTTGATCGAACGGGCGCTGGGTCCCTGTCCGATGATGATGTCGAGCTGGTAGTCCTCCATGGCCGGGTAGAGAATTTCCTCCACCACATGGGAGAGACGGTGGATTTCATCTATGAACAGCACATCGTGCGGTTCCAGGTTGGTCAGGATCGCCGCCAGGTCTCCGGGACGCTCGATCACCGGACCGGAAGTGGACTTGATGTTGACCCCCATTTCGCAGGCCACGATATTGGCCAGGGTGGTCTTGCCCAGACCGGGCGGGCCGTACAGAAGCACATGATCCAGGGCCTCCTCCCTCCCCTTGGCGGCATCGATGAACAGGCGCAGGTTCCCCTTGATCTTCTCCTGGCCGATATAGTCATCCAGGGCGCGCGGACGCAGGGTAGCGTCGTACTGATGGTCATCGTCACGTTTTTCAGGAGTTATGCTGCGGGATTGCATCGCTGCTCCGGTGGTCAAGTACTGGTCTGCGTACGATCGAGAACTATGCCCCAATTTGGATTGATTGTCAAAGTCTTGTAGGTGAAACCGGTCCGGACGGGCGGTCAGCGGAAAGAGCAAGGGCTCCTTGATCGGATCAAAGAGCCCTCGAATTTAATATTGAATGTCTGCCACAGAGATCACAGAGATCACAGAGAAATCACTCAAATATTCATTTTTAGGCCTCAATTGTTCGGTGTAACAAAATAAGATTTTATTATTCTATTTTACTCTGTGTTCTCTGTGGCCTCTGTGGCCAAATGCTTTTATGGGTCAAAGCTTATTACCGGCAGGCCTCTTCATGCAGACAGCTGCCCAACTCTGCCGCCGGCTTGTCAACCTCCACCTGGATCCGGTGATTTTCCGCATAGGGATCCTGGCGAATGCCGGTCACCTGCCAGGATACTTTCAGGCCGGGCTTGCCACCGGCGATTTTGAAGCTGTTGCCGGCAATCTCTTCGGCGATATACACCGGCGCAAAACCGCCGATGCAGGTCAACTGGTAGCGGAAGTCACGGTTCAGAGTTTCGAACCACATCGGCAGCTCGATCGTCGCTTCGCCGTTCAGGTCCAGTTGCGCATTGCCGTTGTAGACATTCATCATATCCGGCGATTCGACAAAAGAGTGTTGCAGATATTTGTTCCTGGGGTCGAGCGGATGGTCGATGCGGAAGCTGCCGCCACCCTTGCTTAGAGTCCCGGCGACCTGGACATTTCCGTTGTATTCCCATTTGAGGGCAATATTGCCACTGCCATAACTGGTCCCGAGTCCGCCACCGGCGTAACCGTACAATACCGGGCCGTCATCGAAAGTGGTAGATTTGAAGTTCTTTGTTCCGTAAGCGTACCACCCCAGACCATGGGCGGTGTCGCCGCCGTTGGCCCGCAGGTAGATGTCATTGTCATTCACCCGCAGCGTGCCAAGGATGCCCACCTGCGAGTCTTTGTTCCAGGTCAGCACCAGTTTCTGAGCCGGGTTGGTGGTGCCGAGCGCACCGCCGCTCCAGCCATACAGCACCGGCCCGTCCACATTGACGCCATTGAAGGTTTTTCCCGTTCCATACCACCCCAGACCATGGTTGGTATCTTCTCCAATATAAATATCGCGATTGCTCAGCGTGAAATTAGCTGCGGGGCCCAGGTAGAAATGCCCGCCCAGCTCCATATCGCCGGTCAGGTTCAAACCGCCAGCAACGGACAAGCCGCCCGCCACCGACAGACTCCCGGCTGCAGATACGTTCCTGGCGCTGTCCCAGGTCAGGGCTATCTGCTGACCGCCACTTGTTGTCCCGAGCGCAGCCTTGCTATAACCGTAAAGAACCGGGCCGTCGAGCGTGGTTATTCCGGCAAAGGCCTTGCTGCTACCGTACCAGCCCAGGCCATGATTGATGTCGGTTCCGCTTCGAAACAGCATGTTCTTGTCATTCAGACGGAAATCGGCGTCAATATATAGTTTTGTACTGGTAACCGAAGCATTGGCCAGCTTGGAACTGGTTACAGCGCTGTCCATGACGCCTGCTGCTCCGGCGGCATAGGTCGCTTCGGTACCCACGGGAACTCTGGTCACGGTATGACCGTAATAGTTGGTCACCCAGACACTGCTGCCGTCATAGACCGCTCCCCAGGGAGAATCTCCGACAGTGTAGCTGCCGATCAGGGAACCATCGATCAGGCGCAAGCGGGCCGCCAGATTGCTGCCGTAATTGACAACCCAGATGCTGGTGCCGTCAAAGGCCATGAAACGGGGATAGGTGCCACCGGAGCTGTAGGTTCCGATAACCGCGCCGGTGGCGGGATTCAGTTTTGTCACGTTATTTGAACCGAAATTGGCAACCCAGATATTTGACCCGTCAAACACGATGCCCATGGGATTTGTGCCAACCGAATATGTGCCGAGCGCAACACCGTCACTGGCGCGAACTTTCGAGACGGTATGCTCGCCGTAGTTGGTCACCCAGATATTGACGCCATCAAAAGCGACTCCCGCCGGCGTGGTTCCGACTCCGGTGGCGCCCAGGAAGGCACCGTCACTGGCGCGGAGTTTGGTGACGGAATTACTGCCGGCGTTTGCCACCCAGATATTGGTTCCGTCAAAACAGATACCCCAGGGATTTGTTCCCACGGTGTACTCACCCATGTATCCGCCATTTTCCGCTAACAGCTTGGAAACCTTTCCGCTGTTATAATTTGTAACCCAGACATACGTACCGTCAAAAGCCACGGCTGCCGGGCCGCTGCCGACAGTGAAGAAGTCTTGATTGAAGCCGTCGCTGGCCCTGATCTTGCTGACGGTGTTACCGCCGTAATTGGGAACCCAGATATAGGTTCCGTCAAAGGCCGGCGCTCTGGGATAAGACCCTACGGCAAAGGTCGCTCCGGGTTTGGCCAGATCCCAGCGCAACATGGCAATCTGCCCGGCCGAGGCCTGCGAAAAGCTGGCCGGGGCATAGCGGTTGTCAAAATCAGCCTGGGCGGCCGGGGCCAACGCTGCGGTCGTGATGCTGCCGGCGGCTACACTATCGGCCACGGCGGCCCGCAAGGACGTGCCGACGCTGGTCAACAACTGGCGGGGTGTCATCTCCGGGTCGGCTCCCACCGCCACTCCCAGGTAGTAGGGCTGATCGAAGGGCAGATTCAACGGAGTCACGGAGCCGAGATTGACCTGGTAGATTCCGTTGGTCAACGTCACGACAGACTGGGTCTCGCTCCAGAGAGCCGTTCCGCCGCTGGAAACATCGTAAAGACCAAAGACCATCGAACGGCTGCCGCTGATCGGCACACCTACCGCATCGGTCAGATAGCCCTGGTAACTCATGGTTTTGGGAACCGCCGCGCCGGCGCCGCGATCAAAACCTCCCAAAACCGAAGCCACGATGAACATCAGGATTATACTTCTGCAAGTGAAGTTCATGACAATCCTCCCCGTTTTTATTTCACGATCAAACGATCGACGGTCAATACACCTCTTCCAATTGTCAGAACCCCGTCCAGAACCGTATAACCGGTCTGGCTGGTGTACTCCTGGTCATAGCCCCCCTTGAGGAGTATGCTCTTATCCATGCCGCAGGTCAGGTTTTCAAGGTAGCTGATGGCCCAGGCACTGACCGTGGAACCGGGATCAGCGCCATCATAGGCTGCCTGCAGCGTTGTGTAGTACGTCCCGGTCCCGGGAACCGCGCCCGGAACATAGACCATATGAGCGCTATCATCATCAAAAGTGGCGTTTACCGAGATATTGCCGGTCAGGGTGATGGTGCAGGGAGCGGTTCCGCTGCAGCCGCCTCCGCTCCAGCCGCTGAAAATCATATACTGGTCCGCGGTTGGAGTCAGCGTAACCGGAAAATAGGAGTTGAAGGGAGCGCTGCAATCCAGGTTGCACTGGATGCCGGCCGGAAAGCTGGTGACCCAGCCGCTGCCGCTGCCGGCAAAGGAGAGTGAAACGGTGTAGTCGGGCAACAGGTTACCTTCGGCCGCCACACTGTGCAGAAAACCGGGATAGTTGCGATAGCCGCTGCTGGCGGCGGCGCCGAGCGGGGACGACTGACCGACCACCGACAGGTTGCGGTAGCCGGTGGAGGCGGTCAAACCGCCGGCAGCGTCAAACACCCAGCGCTTCAGGAAATAGGACTGTGTAGCGGCCGAGGCATGCTCAACCGGCAAGAGCAAGGCCACCAGACAGATTATGGTTCCGACAAACGGTTTAAGTAGATTCATGGCAGATCTCCTTGCAGTTTCGTCAAGGCATTGGATGGCGGTTACGGTCTGTAAACCACGAAGTTGAACATATTCGCTTGATTGTTACCGCTTAAATCAAAGATGGAAACAATAAGCCGCCCGCTCACCGAGCTGGTTGTGGCAAAGCGCGGCACACTAGCGCCTATGGTATTTGCAACGGTTTGGTAGGACAGATAGTGATAGCTCTCGCCGGTAATGGTGATTTCATACCAGGTTCCAGTCCATATCACGGTAAAATTGCCTGAACCGGAAGAAAAAGTGCCATCGCTGTTAACCGTGCCGTAAGCGACCGGAACCGCGTTTTTGGGAGCGCCGGCAACATACTCACGATTGATGTCCCCCTTTACCCGTATATCAGTGGAGAAATCCCCAGCATAAGTGCCGGTGGCCAGATAGGCGTTAATTGCCGGATTCGAAGAGTTCTCCGCATACACGCCACTGGTTCCGTAGCCTTTGACCCCGGCGGTTGCGCCGCCCAGTCCGCCATAGTTTCCTGATGAGCTGTTTCTGCCGTAAGCCCCAAAGGTGTTGGTTCCCAGATAGCCGTAGTTGTTTGTAGTGCCATGATTTCCGTAAACCCCATAGCTGGTGCTGCCTGAGCATGTACCCATTACACCATATGTT
>JAURXC010000400.1 GCA_030654645.1 Deltaproteobacteria bacterium
GGGTCTCCCGACCCTTCCACACCATGAAGGAGGCGTATCATGTTTGATCTGATCAGTTACATTCCATTTCTTTTTCTCTTCGGCCTGGTCGTCATGTTCCTGGGCAGTGCGGTGCGGATCCTGCCGGAGTACGAACGGGGCGTGCTGCTGCGGCTGGGGCGTCTGGTCGGTGTGCGCGGCCCCGGTCTGTTCCTGATCATCCCCGGCGTCGATCGCCTGATCCGGGTGACGTTGCGGACCGTGGCCTTCGAGGTGCCGCCCCAGGATGTGATCACCCACGACAACGTTACGGTCAAGGTGTCGGCCGTGATCTACTTCCGGGTCATCGAGCCGCAGAAGGCGATCATCGAGGTGGAAGATTACCTGTACGCGACCAGCCAGCTGTCCCAGACCACCCTGCGGAGCGTGCTCGGACAGGTGGATCTCGACGAGCTGCTCTCCAACCGGGAGAAGATCAACAAGGAGCTGCAGGAGATTCTTGACCGCCATACCGGGCCGTGGGGGGTGAAGGTCGCCAATGTGGAGGTCAAGAACATCGACCTGCCGCAGGAGATGCAGCGGGCCATCGCCAAGCAGGCCGAGGCGGAGCGTGAGCGGCGCGCCAAGGTGATCCACGCCGAAGGCGAATTGCAGGCCTCGGAAAAACTGGCCCAGGCAGCGGCGGTCCTGGCCGTTGAGCCGACCGCCCTGCAGCTGCGCTATCTGCAGACCCTGACCGAGATCTCTTCCGAAAAGAACTCCACCATCCTCTTCCCGGTCCCGATCGACCTGATCAAGATGTTCCTGGAGAAGAGCAGCAAGGCGTGACATCCCGCATCTCGGTTACGGCATGCGCCCGCTCGCAGACCTCCGGGTGGGCATCCCGTCCGGTCAGCACCAGCTGCAGGCCCGCTGGCTTGGTGTCGAGCAGTTCCAGCACCTGGGGCAGGTCCACCAGCCTGAGTTTGATGGCGTTGTTGATCTCATCCAGGATAATGAGCTCGAAAATGCCGGAGTGGATTTTTGCGCGGGCCAGTTCGATGGCGCACTGGGCATTGGCGCGGTGCTCGTGATAGGGAATCGGGTTGCCCTGGATGCTGCAGATACCTCTGCCGGCCTGGTGGAATTCGACCAGCGGTGCCAGCCATTTCACCCCTTCGATTTCGCCGCTGTAGAGATCACCCTTCATGAACTGGATGATACAGACCCGCATCTTGTGGCCGACCGCCATCAGGGCCATTCCCAGCGCCGAGCTGGTCTTGCCCTTTCCGTCACCGGTCAAAACAACGATCCCGGCTTTGTTCTTGGGTTCCTGATGCTGCATATACATACGCCCCCTTTCAGGTTCGATGCACACTTTACTGCCTGTGCTTATGATAGCGCTTTTCAGCCTGTAAAGTTCAAATTTGTGTGATCTGCGGGACCCTGCCCGATTGTTTGGATTTTAGTCGCTACCGGGTAATCCTGCGGGTCTTTACGCATGTATGCTGTCTCAAATCATGTCGGTAAATGCTATAATGACAATCATGAATCAGGGTGTAATGGAACGGGCGATATGGTCGTCTGTCGTAAAAATAAAGGGGGGAGGAGGCAGCAATGAAAGCATTGATCATGAGTGCCGATGATTTTGAAGATTCCGAGCTTCTGGTTCCCTATTACCGGATACAGGAAGCAGGCTATACGGTGGATGTTGCTGCTCGGAAGAGCGGTATGATCCGTGGCATGCACGGCTACGAGGTTTTTGCTGTAAAAAGCTTCGCCGATGTGGATGTCAGGGAGTATGTGGCGCTGGTCCTGCCGGGCGGCAAGGCGCCCGCGTCAGTGCGCAAGGACCCGCAGGCGATTTCCATCGCCCGCCATTTTTTCGACGTCAACAAGCCGGTTGCCGCCATTTGTCACGGTCCTCAGACCCTGGTCTCGGCGGGACTGCTGAACGGGCGCCGGGCGACCTGTTACGGGACGGTGGCCAGGGAGCTGCAGGAGGCCGGCGCACTCTACGAGGACAGCGAAGTTGTCGTGGACGGCCGTTTGGTTACTTCGCGGCAACCGGCCGATCTTCCGGCCTTCATGCGCGAATTGATGAAGCTGTTGTCGCTCAGGGGTGTGTGCGTCTCTGACGAATATTGGGGTGATGACGCCGCGATTCCCTTTGAAGCGACGATGAAGAGACGGATTTGATCTTTTTTCTCTTGAGCGCCCGCTCCGCCTCGATCACTGAGCCTCCAGCTTCTCCGTCCTGGCGGCGAATATGAAATCGCTTTCCGTCAGCCCGTTGATCTTGTGGGTCCAGATGGTGAGCCTGACCTTGCCCCAGGAGAGATGAATATCCGGATGATGTCCCAGGCTCTCGGCCAGTTCTCCGATCCTGTTGGTAAAGGCAAGCGCCGTACGGAAATCCTTGAAGCGGTATTCCTTTTCCAGATGATGTTCATCCACCACCTGCCACCCCTCTCCGAGCTTGTCCAGGAGTTCCCTCAATTCCCGTCCCTTGAGAGGCTGGACTCCCCCCTTGCACGGGATACACTCTCTATTCGCCAGATCAGACATGATTTCCTCTCTTTCCGTTCGCATCGCCGCTACCGCTGCGAGGGATGTGAACCCTGGCTGATTTCCTCCTGTCATTGTATTACTCAGGGTATTAAAAAGCAAAAATCGTCACCAGCGATGAATTCTCCATCCTCGCTTTCACACACTCTCGATAAACAGCAGTGCCAGGTCCTCCAGATACCGCACCACCTTTGCCAGGAACTGGCCGGCCTCGGCGCCGTCAGTTACCCGATGGTCGAAGGTGAGAGAGAGCGGGAGGATCTTCCGGATGGCAATTTCCCCCCGGTGAACCCACGGTCGTTCTACGATGCGGCCGAAGCCGAGCACAGCCACGTTGGGCCAGTTTATGATCGGAGTGGCAAAGACACCGCCGAAATGGCCAAAGTTGGTGATGGTGAACGAACTCCCTTTCAGTTCATTGAGGCCGATGGTTCGCTCTCGCGCTTTCCTGCCGAGAGCCTGGATCTCCGTCGCCAGTTCGAGAATGCTTTTTTTGTCTACATCCCTGATAACCGGCACCATCAGCCCCTCCGGCGTCTCCACGGCGATGCCGAAATGGTAATGCTTCTTGATGATGATTTGCTCTGCCGGGTCATCGATGGCGGCATTGAAGGTGGGGTGTTCACGCAGAGCGTGTTGCACGGCCTTGATGAAGAACGGGAGAAAGGTCAGGTGGGTGCCGCGCTCCTCCACGGTCTGTTGTTCTCGCTGACGCAACTGCCAGAGATCGGTGACGTCTGCCTCCTCCATGGTGGTGACAGAGGCCGTCAGACGCTGGGAAGCGAGGAGATTACGCGCCGTGGTCCGACGCAGTCCGCGCAGCGGCAACCGTTCCACCGGGCCGAAATCCTCGGTGGGAGATTGTTGCGGCGCCGCGGCCGACTCCAGGTCTTCAGGGGTGATACTCCCCCGCGGGCCGCTGCCGCGAATTCCCGTAAGGTCTAGCCCCCGTTCCCGCGCCAGTTTTCGCACCAGCGGGGTGGCCAGTATTTCCGGCTCATCTCCCGGTTCAGGCAGGATGCCGACGATGCCGACCGATCGCGGGCGCCCGCCGGAGTCAGTCAGCTGCAGATCGGTTTCTCCGGCAATCTCAAGCAGTAGCTCACCGACCTTGACCGTATCGCCTTCCAGTCGGTGAATCCGGGCAACCGTGCCTTTATGAGGGGAAGGCACCTCAACCACGGCCTTGTCGGTTTCCACCTCGACCACGATCTGGTGCTCGGCGACCCTGTCACCTTCCTTCACCAGCCATCTGCGCAGTTCCACCTCGGCGATCCCTTCGCCGAGATCGGGAAGTTTGAACTCAAAAGGCATACATTCTCCTTCTCGAATAGAACTGATCTTCCGCTAGTCCCTTCTCCCTGAGGGAGAAGGTGGCCGAAGGCCGGATGAGGGGGCACACGTGCTGCATAATCTAACTCTGCCCCCTCACCCTAACCCTCTCCCTCATGGAGAGGGGACTTTGTAGTCACACACGCGGAAGATTGGTGCGAATCAGGTACTCCATTGCGACAGATGTTGTGGCTAATACGTCATCACCTCGTCCAGTGCCTTTCGGATCTGCTCCAGCGTTGGAAGGTAGCTGTCCAGCAGCTTCGACATCGGCATGGTAACGTCGGGGGCGGTTACCCGCAGCACGGGCGCGCGCAGATGGAGGATCGCCTCCTCTGCGATAGTTGCTGCGATTTCGGCGCCGAAACCGGCGCTCTTGACCGCCTCGTGGACGATGATCGCCCGGCCGGTCTTTTTGACCGATGCGAGCACCGTCTCCATGTCGCATGGGTTGAGGGTGAGGAGGTCGATCACCTCCGCATCGTAAGGTGCGGCCGCCTTGATTACCCGCTCCAGCATGCTTCCCCAGGCAACGACCGTTACGTCCTGCCCCTCTCTGGCCAGTCGCGCCCGGCCGAGCGGGATGGTGTAGTCATCCTCCGGCACCTCTTCCCTGATGAGGCGGTAGAGCCTGGTCGGCTCCAGAAAGAGGACCGGATTCGAATCGCGCAGCGCTGCGAGCAGCAGCCCCTTGGCCGTGTACGGCCCTGACGGCACCACCACCTTGATCCCAGGCATGTGGCAGAAGAGCGCCTCGCTGCTCTCCTCGTGCAGCTCCGGCGCCTTGATGCCGCCGCCGTAGGGGGTCCTGACCACCAACGGGCAGGTGAATCGGCCGCGGGAGCGCGCCCGTAACCTGGCCGCGTGGGTAAAGAGCTGGTCGAGAGCGGGGTAGATGAATCCCATGAACTGGATCTCGGCCACAGGCAGCAGGCCATAGGCCGCCATGCCAATGGCGGCGCCGATCAGGGCCGATTCCGACAGGGGGGTATCGATCAACCGTCCGGCTCCGAATCGCTCCCGGAGCCCTTCCGTGACCCGGAATACGCCACCATCCCGGCCCACGTCCTCCCCGAGGATGACGATCCGCTTGTCACGCTCCATCTCCTGGCTCAAGGCGAGGTTGATTGCCTGTACCATGTTGAGTTGCGCCATATCAGAGCTCCTTCAGCTGGCCGGCCTGCCGTGGGCTGAGCGTTGCGCAGGTATGATCGAACATCTCCGCCACTTCGGGTGAGGGGATGGCTTCCATGGCCCGCACCGCCTCGTCAATGACAGCTGTAGTGCGCTTTTTCAGCTCCTGCCCATATTCCTCGCTCCAGAGTCCCCGCTTTACCATGTATCGCTCCAGTCGCAGAATCGGGTCCCGGGCCCGCCAGGCCGCCACCTCTTCCGGGGGGCGGTAGCGCGCGGCGTCATCCGCGGTGGTATGGTCGGCCATGCGGTAGGTGAGACACTCGATGAAGGTCGGCCCCCCACCGCTGCGGGCCTTTGCAAGCGCTTCGGTGGTGGCGCGGTAGACGGCGAATACGTCGTTGCCGTCTACCCGGACCCCGTCGAAACCGTAGGCAATGGCCTTCTGCGCCAGGGTGACGGCGGCGGTCTGCTCTTTCAGCGGAATGGAAATCGCCCATTGATTGTTCTGGCAGATAAAAACCACCGGCAACCGGAATACCCCCGCCATGTTGAACCCCTCGTGGAAGTCCCCCTTGGAAGTGGCGCCATCGCCGAAATATGCGACCGCGACGGTCGGGTCTCCCAGGTAACGGGCGGCCATGGCAGCCCCCACCGCATGGGGGATGTGGGTTCCCACCGAGACGCAGAAAGGGAATATGTTGAGCTTGGCTGGTGCTATCTGGCCCCGTTCGTCTCCGGCCCAGTACTGGAAGAGTTGGTGGACGGGATAGCCGAGGGTCAGATGCACCCCCATTTCGCGGAAAGAGGGGAAGACCCAATCGGCTGGAGAGAGCGCCAGGGCGCTGCCCACCTGGGACGCTTCCTGGCCGAGGATGGGGGGGTAGGTGCCGAGCCGCCCCTCTCTCTGCAGGGACAGAGCCCGTTCGTCAAAGGTCCGTGCCAGCACCATCGACTCGTAGATGCGCCTGATCTCTGTCTCGGACAGGGGTGGCATGAGCAGGTCATCGACGTTTCCGTTCTCGTCAAGAACACTCAGATGCTTGACCTCAAAACTGGCAAGAAGTTCTTCGGGCATGGTCAGTTGCTCGTGTCTCCGGGTTTGACTGCTTTGTTAATTAGTTTATCCGCTTGGCGGTGGATGTCAACAAACAGTGCGTTGCGGTTGCGAAATTCCAGATTATACTTGTCTCGTCTGTGTCAAATGCCTGTCTGGATTTGGCAATTCAAAGGAGATGTTCATGGAATACGGGGATAGTGCTGGAAAATTGTTGCGGGCTGCTCTGGCAGAGGAAAAGCCGCTCCAGGTGGTGGGGGCGATCAATGCGTACACGGCCCTGCTGGCGGAGCAGACCGGTTTCCGGGCCCTCTACCTGTCCGGGGCCGGCGTGGCCAACGCCTCCTTCGGCCTTCCCGATCTGGGTATGACCACTCTCGGCGACGTCCTGGAGGATGTGCGCCGCATCACCTGTGTCAGCCGCTTGCCGCTGCTGGTGGACGTGGATACCGGTTGGGGTCATGCCTTTATGATCGCCCGTACAGTGCGGGAGATGATCAGTGCCGGTGCGGCCGGCATCCACATCGAGGATCAGGTGGCGGCCAAACGTTGCGGGCACCGTCCTGGCAAGGCCCTGGTAAGCTGCGACGAGATGGTCGACCGGATCAAGGCGGCCGTGGACGGACGCACGGACCCGTCTTTCGTGATCATGGCCCGCACCGATGCATTTGCGTCGGAGGGACTCGCTGCAGCCATCGAGCGGGCCTGCCGCTACCGGGAGGCCGGTGCGGACATGATCTTCCCCGAGGCGCTGACCGGGCTTGACCACTACCGTCGTTTCGCCGAAGCAACAGCCATACCGGTGCTGGCAAATATGACCGAGTTCGGCGTTACAACGCTCTTCAGTCTAGATGAGCTGGCAGCAGCCGGGGTCGGACTGGTTCTCTATCCGCTCTCCGCCTTCCGTGCCATGTCAGCGGCGGCCCTCAAGGTATACCGGACCATCCGTCGGGACGGCAGTCAGCGCGCGGTGCTGGATGAGATGCAGACGCGCGCCGACCTGTACGAGGTATTGGGCTATCACGCCTACGAACGCAAACTTGACGAAATATACGGAAAGACTGAAGTCTCAAGAAAGGAGTCCAAACTATGAGCGCACCATCATACAGCCCCGGACTGGAAGGGATCGTGGCCGGACAAACAGCGATCAGCACGGTGGGCAAGGAGCATGTCGGCCTGACCTACCGCGGATATTCGATCAACGATCTTGCAGAGAATGCCACGTTCGAGGAGGTAGCCCATCTTCTACTGTATGGGCATCTGCCAAACGTGAGGGAACTGGAAGCCTTGCGTACCCGCCTGATCACCAGGCGCTGCCTGCCACCGGGCCTGAAAATTGTTCTCGAGCAGCTGCCGGCCGCGTCCCACCCGATGGATGTTCTCCGCACCGGTTGCTCGGCCCTGGGCGCGATGGAACCGGAGACGCGGGACTATGACCAGATGCTTGTGGCAGAGCGGTTGCTGGCAAGTTTCCCTTCCATGCTGCTCTACTGGTACCACTACCATACCTGCGGAGAACGCATCTCGACCAGGAGCGCCGAGCAGAGCCTGGCCGGTCATTTCCTCCATCTGCTGCACGGCCAGCCTCCGTCGGACCTTAAACGCAGGGCGATGGATGCATCCCTGATCCTCTATGCCGAGCACGAGTTCAACGCCTCGACCTTTTCGGCCCGAGTGACCGCCTCGACACTTTCCGACTTCTACGCGGCGGTCACCTCGGCCATCGGCACCCTGCGCGGCCCGTTGCATGGCGGAGCCAACGAGGAGGCCATGCGCCTGATCAGTCGTTTTAACTCGCCGGAGGAGGCCGAAAGCGCCCTGCGCGCCATGCTGGCGGCCGGGGAGAAGATCATGGGTTTCGGCCATCGGGTCTACAAGAAACAGCTCGACCCCCGTTCCCCGATCATCCAGCAGTGGGCGCAGCGACTCTCGGAGGCGGGCGGCGATACGACCCTCTACCGGGTATCTGAGCGGATAGAAAGGCTGGTACGGGAGGAGAAGGGTTTGTATCCGAATCTCGACTTTTACAGTGCCACGGCCTACAACCTCTGCGGCATCCCGACCCCCATGTTCACGCCGGTCTTCGTCTTCGCCCGTATCGCCGGCTGGACGGCACACATCATCGAACAGCGCGCCGGCAACCGGATCTTCCGCCCGGTGGCCGATTACAACGGGCCGGAGGCGAGGGAGTACGTGCCGCTGGAAGAGAGAGGTTAGAAGCTGAAATCATCAAGCGTAAAATCTCAACACGACATTACTCACGCAACGACGCGACGACGCACCAAAAGTAGGCGCTTCCAAGCGACGAAAAGCTTTAAGACTTTATCGGTTTTAAAACGTTGCGTCGTCGCGTTCGTCGCGTGAAACCGTTTGTTTTAGATTTATCTGCTTCAGGAGGAATCATGACAACTCAGGCCGACCTTAACATCCGCCCCGTGTTCGACCGGGAGATGCTGGAGATTGCCGATTATGTGGCCGATTTCAATATCACAAGCGAGGAGGCGTTCTCGACCGCCGGTTACGTGCTGCTGGACGCCATCGGCTGTGCATTCCTGTCGCTACGTTTCCCGGAGTGCACCCGGCTGCTCGGCCCTTTCGTGCCGGGAACGACAGTTCCCAACGGGGTAAGGGTGCCCGGCACCAGCTATTGCCTCGATCCGGTCAAGGGTGCCTTCGACATCGGCACCCTGATTCGCTGGCTCGATTACAACGATACCTGGCTGGCCGCCGAGTGGGGACACCCCTCCGACAACCTGGGGGGAATCCTGGCCGTGGCCGACTTTGTCAGCCGCCGCAACCTGGCAGCTGGCCGGGCGCCGCTCAGCATGCGGGATATCCTTGAGGCGATGATCAAGGCCCACGAGATCCAGGGGATCATGGCTCTGGAAAACAGTTTCAATAGGGTCGGGCTGGACCATGTGGTCCTGGTGAAACTTGCCACAGCTGCGGTGGCGACCCGGCTCCTTGGTGGCGGCAGAGAGGAGATAGTCAACGTCATCTCTCAGGTCTGGGTTGACGGTCAGAGCCTGCGCACCTATCGCCACGCCCCTAACGCAGGCTCGCGTAAGTCGTGGGCCGCCGGTGATGCTACCAGCCGGGGAGTCAGGCTGGCACTGATGGCCATGGCGGGGGAGCCGGGCTATCCGAGCGCCCTGACCGCCAAGGGGTGGGGTTTCTACGATGCCTCCTTCAAAGGCGAGCGCTTTCGCATGCCGCAACCTTACGGCTCCTACGTGATGGAGAACGTCCTCTTCAAGGTTGCCTTCCCGGCCGAGTTCCACGCCCAGACTGCAGTCGAGTGTGCCCTCAGGCTGCATCCCCATGTTCGGGACCGGCTGGACCAGGTCGAACGGGTCGAGATAGCCACCCAGGAATCGGCGGTCCGGATCATCAGCAAGAACGGTCCTCTCCACAACCCGGCCGACCGCGACCACTGCCTGCAGTATATGACCGCGGCCGGGCTCATTTTCGGAGAACTGACCGCCGACCATTATGGCGACACCGTGGCGTCCGATCCGCGCGTTGACCGACTTCGGGCGCAGATGGAGGTGCGGGAAGAGCCGAGTTATTCAAGGGACTACCTGGATCCTGAGAAGCGCTCCATCGCCAATGCGGTGCAGGTCTTCTTCAAGGACGGCAGCGCCACGGAGTTGGTGGAGGTGGAGTACCCACTCGGTCATCGCCGCCGACGGAGCGAAGCGCTGCCGCTTCTGCTGCAGAAGTGCCGGGACAACCTTGCCACCCGTCTGCCAACGGAGCGGGCGGCAGAGTTGATCGAGCTCTGTCTCGACCGTGAGCGACTTGCGGCCATGGCGGTCAACCGGTTCATGGAGCTGCTGGTCAATTGAAAACATCGAACCTTCGCACGGTGGGGGCTCGTTGAGGAGCAGGGGAGAAACCATGAAAGAACCGCTCTGGGTCCCGTCGGAAGAACGAGTGCAAAGCGCCGCCATGACCCGCTTCATCGCGTTCGTCAACAACAGGTACTGCTCGGCTTTCACCGGCTACGACGAGCTCTACCGCTGGTCCGTCAACGACATCCCCTCCTTCTGGGCCGCGGTCTGGGAATTCTGCGAGGTCAGGGCCTCACACGGCTACGACCGGGTTGTCGACGACCTGTCCAGAATGCCCGGTGCCCGCTGGTTTCCCGGCGCCCGGCTCAACTTCGCCGAAAATCTCCTCCGCTACCGCGATGAACGGACTGCCATCATCTTCAAGGGCGAGGGGCGGGAAACCGAGCGGATCAGCTATGGGGGACTGTTTGAGCGGGTGGCCCGTCTGGCCGGGGCGTTGCACGAGTGCGGGGTGGCGCCGGGAGACCGTGTCGCTGGGTACCTGCCGAACCTGCCGGAAACGGTGATTGCCATGCTCGCCGCTGTAAGCCTCGGCGCCGTCTGGTCGTCCTGTTCACCGGAGTTCGGCATCAAGGGAGCCCTCGACCGTTTCGGCCAGATCGCGCCGAAGATCCTCTTCTGCGCCGACGGCTACCGCTATAACGGCCAGTTGTTCGATTCACTGGGGCGGGTGCGGGAGATAGTGGGAGTGATTCCCGCCATCGAACGGGTGGTCGTGGTGCCCTACCTGGAGGAGAATCCCCGCATCGCGGACATCCCCCATGCCATCTTCTTCGACGAATTGGTTAGCCGGGAGTCGCGGCCGTTTCCCGGATTTGTTCAACTGCCCGCCGACCATCCCCTCTATATCATGTACTCCTCCGGGACTACCGGTCCCCCCAAGTGCATGGTCCAGGGGGTTGCGGGCATCCTCGTGCACCACCTGAAGGAACTGGTGCTCCACACCGATCTCACGCGTGCCGACACAATCATCTACCTCACCACCTGCGGCTGGATGATGTGGAACTGGCTGGTGAGCTCGCTGGCCGTGGGG
>JAURXC010000401.1 GCA_030654645.1 Deltaproteobacteria bacterium
GGCTACCAGGCGAAGCACTTCGGCCACCACGAAACAGCCGGCCTTGTCGTCAAAACCGCGCGAGGCGACCCGATCACACTGAAGCCGGGTAAACGCGATTTCAAATGTGAAGGCATCCCCTAATCTCACCAGTTTTTGGGCCTCTTTTTTGTCCTGCGCACCGATATCGATATACTGCGATTCCAGCTTGACCACCGTTTCACGGTCCTTGTTGTCCATCAGATGGATCGGCTTTTTGCCGATCACTCCGGGCAACGGACCGGCGGAGGTGTGGACATTGACCCGCTTGCCGGGTGTCAGATGGGCATCCACGCCACCAACCGCGGCAAAATACAGGAAACCCTTGTCATCGATATATTTTACCTGCAGACCGATCTCGTCGGTGTGGCCGACGATCATCACCCGCGGCAGGTTTTTCCCCTTGCCGCTGATGCGACCGAAGACGTTGCCCATCACATCGGTGGTCAACTCATCGCAGAAGGGAGCCACGTAATCGCGGAAAATCCGTTGGGCCGGTTGTTCATAACCTGACGGACTGGGGGCATCGAGCAGTTTTTCGAGAAACTTCAGTGAATCTTTGCGCATTGTTGATATACCTCGTTAATGGAGTATTTAAGATCGTTCACCAGATTATACCTGAAATATCCGTTATCCCTCTTGATCATGATTTCTTTTTTATCAAGCGTCATATCCGCGGCAAGCCGAATCCTAACGCCACGTCCGGCCAGCCGTTCCTGGTTGGAGCGTTTATGCCCGGTAACATCCGACAGCCGCGAGGGATGGCAAAACACTTCAACCGAATCGCCTTCCGCCACATAATTGCCGACCAGATCACCGTACAGACCCGAACTAACCAGCTGCCCCAGCGACGGGTGCCAGCAGCCGGCCAGCACGGTGTCGGCATTGAGTCCGTCATCGGCCTGAAGCCCGATGCGGATCACCGGCAGAGCTGCCCGCAACGCTCGGTGCAGAAGCAGCTTGCAAAGCGTCACCCCCTGTTCCAGGCTCAAGGGAAAATACTCTCCGGCGCCATAACGCCGCGCCAGTTCGGTGCCACGAATGACGATCGTCGGATAGATCCGGACAAAATCGGCCCCGGCAGAGATGACCCGCTCCAGCGACATCAGTGACGAATGCGGCGTATCGCCGGGCAATCCCGGCATCAACTGGGCCCCGGCCAGCACCCCCTGCCGTTTGATGCAGCGGATGGCCGCCTCGGATGCGGCCGCCGTATGCCCGCGCCCGGATGCGTCCAGCACGACGTCATCCATCGACTGGACACCCAGTTCAATTGTGCGCACGCCATGATTTTTGAGCCACAAAACCCGTTCAGGATCAATACAGTCAGGGCGGGTAGAAAGCCGTACTGAGGAGATTTCGCCGCATGCCAACAACGGCTGCAAAGGAGCCAGCAATTCATCCTGAATCTTTTCGGGAAGAGCGGTGAAACTGCCACCGAAAAAAGCGACCTCAACCGGTCGCCCGCCCGCGCCGGACCGCCATACAGCAATTTTGGAGAGTATCTCCACCTGGGTCGGCAGAGCGCCACCGGCACCGGATATGGTTTTCTGGTCACAAAAGACACAGGTGTGCGGACAGCCCTGATGGCTGATAAAAAAAGGGACCGTAACCGGCTTCACTCAACCGGTCCCATGGAGGCTTTGACACTGTCCAGCGCTTGCGCCGCCGCGGCCTGCTGGGCAATCTTTTTGGATTTTCCCTGGCCCTCACCGACACAGCGGCCGTCAAGCAAGACTTTGAAGTGGAACAATCGGTCATGCGGGGGACCGGATTCCCTGAAGAGGCTGTATTCCGGCATCGAGGCGCCCAGCACTGAAAGCAGCTCCTGCAGTTCGCTTTTTGAATCACACCCAAGCGTCAATGATTGCGGTTTCGCCGCCAGATCGGCAAAAAGCCGGTCAATCAGCGAGCGGGCGACATCCAGTCCGCCATCCAGGTAGAGCGCGGCCAGCAGCGATTCCAAAACATCCGCGAGGATCGAATCCTTGGTCCGCCCCGAGGATTGTTCCTCGCCACGTCCAAGCAACACGAACTCCCCGACATCAAGCGTCCTGGCCCGATCAGCCAGCATATCCTGTCCCGCCAACCGGGAGCGGAGACGGGACAGGGCACCCTCGTCCCAATCAGGATGCCCGTGGTAGAGCAGCTCGGCCAACAGCATCCCCAATACGGAGTCCCCCAGAAATTCAAGCCGCTGGTAATCGTTACCGTTGATCCCGTCCGATTCATGCAGATGGGAAGTGTGTGTAAGAGCGCGCAAAAGGAGGGCCCGGTCTTTGAACCGATGCCCCAGAACCGCTTCTAGTTGTTGTAAGTTAGTATTCAAAAGCTGTATCTCCGGAGCTAAACTATAGCGACACGGTCAGATTTTGGCAACTGAAAGTCATATCAGTGGAATTAGGTTGATAAATCGGGGGCGCTTGCATATAATTTCGCATTTAGATTTACGGCACGTACCGACTTATGGACTCTGGTGAATACGTTGGGCTATTTCATTACATTTGAAGGCGTGGAAGGATCGGGGAAAAGCACCCAGATCAGGTATTTGTCGAACAGCCTGATTTCCCGCAACCTGAGCACCACCCTGACCCGTGAGCCCGGCGGTTGCCCGATTGCCGATAAAATTCGCGCAATCCTGCTGGATGCCGACAACAGTGCCATGTCAGCGATGGCCGAACTGATGCTTTACGCCGCTGCCCGTGCCCAGCATGTCAACGAGGTGATAGCTCCGGCGCTGTCCGATGGTGGCATTGTGTTGTGTGACCGCTTCTGCGATGCAACGGTTGCCTATCAGAGCTATGGCCGCGGCCTCGACCGGTCGATTATCGACACGCTCAACAGCCATGCCTGCTCCGGAATCTCACCGGACCTGACAGTTCTGATCGACTGTGACCCACGGGTCGGCCTGGAAAGGGCCCGCCGCCGGATCGAACTTTCCAGCGGCCCACGGGAAGAACGTTTCGAGCTGGAAGCCATCGCCTTTCACCAACGTGTCCGCTCAGGCTATAACCAACTGGCCATTGATGAGCCGCAACGTTTTGTAATTGTTGATGGCGCCGGAACAGTTGAGGGAATTGCTTTAGAAATTTCAGCGGCGGTACTGGCGCGGATTCCGGAAGGCCTGCGTGCCATTAGCTGACATTCGTGGACATGAGCGGATTATCGAGGTTCTGCGGCGTTCCCTGCGAACCGGTAAAACAGCCCATTCATACCTGTTCGAAGGGATTCCCGGATGCGGTCGTAAAAAAACCGCATTGGCGCTGATCCAGGCTATTTTCTGCAAAGCTGGAGAGGATGATGCCTGCGGGGCCTGTCCGTCATGCCGCAAGGTAGCCTGCGGCAGCCATGCCGACATTCATACGGTCGAGCCTCTGCCGGATAAACGTGACATAAGTATCGACCAGTTGCGGGAAATGCAACGGACCTTGTCACTGCGCCCCTACGAAGCGCCGCGCAAGGCCTGCATCATCGAACCGGCCGAGCGCATGAGCGTCAACGCGGCCAACTCTCTGTTGAAAACACTGGAAGAGCCCCCCGGAGATGCGTTGATCATCCTGCTGACTGAAAACGCGGGGATGCTGCTGCCGACCATCCGTTCCCGCTGTCAATTGATCCGCTTTGCGCCACTATCGCCCGAGCATTTGCTGACGCTGCTCGAACTAAACGGAATGGAAAGCGGTGCAGCCAGCCTCCTGGCTCCAATCTCCGGCGGCAGCATGCAGCGGGCGCTGGAACTGGACAACGAGTCGCTCGCCGTACGCCGCGACAACGTAATATCGCGGCTGGGCAAGATGGATATAAACCGGATAGCCACGGTATTTGATGCCGCCGAAGCGCTGTCCGGCAACCGCGAAGAAACTCTGGAACTGCTCGATCTGCTGCTGTCGCTATATCGTGATGCGATCCATCTGGCCGCCGGCAGCCATGAGATAGTAAACCGCACGGCAAGCGCAGCTATCGAAGCCATCGCTGCCCGCAGTTCACTGCCACGTATCATGGAACTCTTGGACGATATCTACCAGACCCGGAAGGACGTCCAGCGAAATGCCAACCCCAAATTGGCCCTGGACCATCTGTTCATGAACATTGCTGCGGACGCCTGATTTACGATTCAGGCGTCGGCACAAACGAAAGCTTTGCACAAGTTCCGTTTCCGGCTTGTCCGGTTTATAAATAGAAGTTACTTCCTGCTCTTTTCCGGCAGAGAATTAATCCGTTAACGCACTTATCCTGTTTATCAGGGTTAGGAGGTTTTTTGTCACACATTGTAACCATTCAGTTTGCAAAAGCCGGCAAAATGTACGATTTTGACGCGGGCTCCATCGAACTTTCCCAGGGTGATCACGTTATTGTAGAAACCGAGCGCGGTCTGGGCATCGGCCAGGTTGTGCGCCCTCCAAGCGCACAGGACGATATTGCGCCGAACAACCTGGTTGCCATAAAGCGCAAGGCGACTGCGGATGACATGGCAACACTGGAAGTTATCTCTCAAAAAGAAAAAGAATCTTTCGAATTTTGCGTCAAGCGCATCATTGAACGCAACATGCCCATGAAGCTTGTGCGGGTGGAATATCAGTTCGACTGCAGCAAGGCGGTCTTTTTCTTTACTGCTGATGGTCGTGTCGATTTCCGCGATCTGGTCAAAGATTTGGCCCACTCTTTCCACACCCGCATAGAAATGCGCCAGATCGGGGTTCGTGATGAAGCCAAGATGATCGGCGGTATAGGCATTTGCGGCCGTGAGCTGTGCTGTTGTTCCTGGCTGCGCGACTTCCAGCCGGTATCGGTCAAGATGGCCAAGGAGCAGAACCTGGCGCTCAATCCCAACAAGATTTCAGGCCAGTGCGGACGCCTCCTCTGTTGCCTGGATTACGAATACGATACCTACTGTTGCCTGCGTAAGAATTTCCCAAAAGCCGGAAAACGTGTAAGCATTGCCAACGCAACCGGAATTGTGGACAAGGTCAACATTCTCACCGGCAACATTACGCTTAAACTTGACGACAACAAAATCGTGGTTATCAGGCGCGAAGAGATTACCGGCGATGGCGCAGCTCCCACATCCGCTCCCGAAGCAGCGCAGCGCACCGCTCCGCCGGCGCAGCCCCGTCCCCCCAAAAACCGTGAGCGGCGCTCCGAACAACGGCGCAAACCCGAAAAAAGCTCGCTGCAGTCCGTGTTGCAGACTGATACGGAGGAGACAGTTGCTGCTCAACAAACACCTCCGGCTGCACCCAAAAAAGCAGGTGCGGAACAACCGCCGGAAGCTGGCAAGGCAGGCCAGCCACGCAGCAAAAAGCACCGGTCCCGAAAACACGGGCATCGCAAACCACAGGGCGGCACAACAGACGGCGGCACACCGGCGCCATCATCAGGAGCTTGACATGAAACCGACCTTCTACGTTACAACCCCGATTTACTACGTCAACGATGTCCCGCATATCGGACACGCCTACACCACTGTTGCCGCCGATGTCCTGGCACGCTACAAACGGTTGATGGGTTACGATGTCTATTTCCTGACCGGCAGCGACGAGCATGGCCAGAAAGTCGAAAAGGCCGCCATTACCGCCGGAGAGACGCCGCTTGAACTGGCGGACCGGGTAGTAAAACGCTACCAGGCGCTCTGGGAACGGCTGGGAATTTCACACAGCGACTTTATCCGCACCACCCAGGAACGCCATAAAAAGGGTGTCAGTGAAATATTCAGCAACATTCTCGCCAAGGGAGACATATACCTTGGTGAATACGAGGACTGGTACTGCACCCCCTGCGAAACATTCTGGACGGAAACCCAGCTGATCGAGGGGCGCTGCCCCGACTGCAACCGGCCGGTTGAAAAACTCAAGGAGGAATCATACTTCTTCCGCATGAGCAAATACCAGGAGCAGCTGCTGGCACACATCGAAGCACACCCAGATTTTATTCAACCCAAGAGCAAACGCAATGAAATCGTCTCATTCATCAAGGAGGGTCTGCGCGACCTTTCCGTTTCACGCACGACCTTTACCTGGGGCATTCCGGTGCCGGGCAACGACCGCCACATCATCTACGTCTGGTTCGACGCCCTGACCAACTACATCAGCGCCCTCGGCTACCCGGATGAATCCGGAAATTACAGCCGCTACTGGCCTGTAGACGTGCACCTGATCGGCAAGGACATCCTCCGTTTTCACGCCGTGTACTGGCCGACCTTCCTGATGGCGGCCGACCTGCCGCTGCCTGAAAAAGTCTTTGCCCATGGCTGGTGGACCGTGGAAGGGCAAAAGATGAGCAAGAGCCTACAGAACGTGGTAGAGCCAAACATGCTGATCGACAAATACGGCGTTGACGTGGTGCGCTACTTCCTGCTGCGGGAAGTCCCCTTCGGCCTGGACGGGGACTTTTCACACACCGCGCTGATCCAGCGCATGAACTCGGACCTGGCCAATGACATCGGCAACCTGCTCTCACGCTCCACCGCGATGGCAGTAAAGTATTTTGAAGGCATCCTGCCGGAACCATCTGAAATGATCGAAATTGACCTGGCCTTGAAGACTAAAACCGTGGAAATGATAGCAATTGTTGACAAGTTCATTGATGAGCTGGCCTTCAGCAAGGCGCTGCAGGCGATCTGGGACGTGATTTCAGCCGGAAACAAATACATCGACGACTCGGCCCCCTGGACGCTGGCCAAGGATCCGGC
>JAURXC010000405.1 GCA_030654645.1 Deltaproteobacteria bacterium
TGATATGGGTAGCAGTATGTCCGAAGCGCGCTCCCTGGCGGCGATAGGTGTGCCGCTGACATTTTCGGTTATTCCGGGATTGCCGCGCTATCGTGAGGTTGCTTCCTTTGCCGCATCCTCCGGCATCGAAACGATGATACACATGCCGATGCAGTCCAAGGAGTGGCCGGGCAGGCGCCTTGAGTCGAACGGCCTGCTGGTATCGATGGGGGACGGTGAACTGAGGGAACGGGTTGCCGGTTATATGCGTGATCTTCCTGGTGCGGTCGGAGCCAATAATCACACCGGGTCCGAATTTACCGAACATGCCGATAAAATGCGGAGTGTTCTGGATACTCTGAAGGAGAAAGGGCTGTTTTTCGTTGACAGCGTGACGACTCCGCAAACCGTCGGTATACGGCTGGCGCGTGAGGTTGGTATGAAATCGGGACGCAGGAACGTGTTTCTGGACAACGAACTGGAGCGTGGCTATATTCTGGGGCAACTAAGCCAGGCTGTCAGGCAGGCGAAAAAAAACGGCGCCGCCATCGCTATCTGTCACCCGCACAAGGCAACGATTTCCGCGCTTGCTTCGGCGTTGCCCGGACTGGCGAATCAGGGCGTGACGCTGACCACGGCTTCAAAACTTGTCAGGTGATTTCCAGCTCTCTGGATATACTCTGTTGAACCTTCTGGATTATCTTGTAGTAATCTTCATGCAGAACCGCTTCCGGATTGGCCGGATCTACCGGATAGACCGATAGCCAGCCACCCTGGCGCAACTTCCCTTCAAAACCCGACAAGGCCTCATTCAGCAGCAGGTACAGCTTGTCATGCACCCCATCGAACTCACCCGAGTCAAATCCCGGCATTTCAATGTTTTTCTGGAGCAGCTGCTCTCCGCCCATGCTGAACTGGCGGTAATCGAGCCGATTCTCAGAACCTTCCATGCGTGGCGCCAGCAGCGACACCGCCCTTCCGGCGTTGTTGGCAACAGCCATTCTGGCGGCGGTGTAGGCATCCGATCTGCTGGTCAGGCCGTAGAGTGTGGAACAGAGCATGTCGCTGACGCAGTCGCCATGCAGAAAGCCGCGTGCGGCGCGATCGGATGTTTCGAAGTAGAAACTGCGTCCCTCCGGTTTTTCCGAAAGCAGAGAACCGCATATGTGACAGCGCTCGGCCAGTCCTTCCAATCGTGCCAGATAAGATTCCTTTTTGCGTGATTCCTTTTCAAGCAGCCATTTGTGATACAGGCAGGACCTGGTCTCCTCTGTCGTATCGACACTCCTTAGAATGTCCCTGGTTATCTCCAAAAACTGGCTGTGTACCTCGGTTCCGCGGGCGTGGGTCAAAATCGGATAGATCTTGCCGTCCGGATTGGTGTTGAGGCTTTCCACCTTGGGGCTCTTTGAAATGTAGGAATCAAGGCAGCGATATCCGCGATTGACGGCGAATGCGCGTAGCAGGGTTTTCTGGTCTTTGAATATGCCTTCAAACTTGATGCGCGAATCGATCAGGCAGGGGAGCAGTGCCAGAGATTTCTTGTCGATGCCGCGCTGGTCGAACAGGGCGAAGATATTCTTGCAGTTCTCCAAGCTGGGCATGTCCTTGACCGGAATCAGCACCCTGTCGGCGGCATACAGGGCATTCTGGGTCAATATGTTCAGGTCGGGACGGGTGTCGATGATGACAATGCCGGACAGTCCCGACTCGGCCAGCATCCTCGTCAGCGTCATCGGCCCCTTGAAACGCTCGTGAATATCAGCCAGTTCGGTCGAGGAGGGGATGTATCCGACGCCGTATTGTCCTACCTGAACAACTTCCCGGGCGGGTGCGCCCATCAGCAGTGCATGTACGTCGGCAGACTCGTCCAGTGCTTTTCTTATCTCAAACATCTTGTCGATCGTGAAGTGGTTGTCGAAGGAGAGGATCGTAACCGGCATGTCTTCACGCATGGCCTTCAGATAAATAGCCAGGTTGGTGGCAAGTGTGGTCTTGCCCACACCGCCTTTCTCTGAAGAAATGGTTATGGTATATGGGTATGAATGCATGGTGAGTACCGCCGTATATGTTGTCAAATTGTGTATTTTTTCGCAGGGAAGCAGATACTAGTCAATTTACGGTAACCGGTCAACCGTTTGATGTCGTCAGGCTTGCCCAGCTTATGGATAATGTCATATACCCTATTGTGAAAAGTAGTTCTAATGAGCTTTTTTCGCTTGACATACGCCCTTTTTATCTTAGTATCCAGTGATGTATACAAACTAATACGTAATCCGCGGATGACTTTCAAGGATGAAAGGATATGGATCGTATGTCAGAGATTTCAGAGTCTCGTGCCTCTCTTCAGGAAACCATGACTTTCCTTGGCGCCATAGCCAGCGGTCTCGAAGAGGCCATTGGTGAATCGGCAAACAGTATTTCCTACCTGGCCGGCAAACGTCTCGGTACGCGTCTTTCAAAGGGCATTGAAAAAACCGATGATGTTGAACAGGCTCTCTGTTCAGTCCGCAAAGTCCTGCTTGACAATGGCTGCCTCTGGCATTTCGAGGCCTTTAAAACCCATGATCGTCCCGAGATGGTCATGTCTGCCGATGACGGACAGGATATCAACCTGGTTTTCCGCGACTGCATGATCCGCCAGACACTCTTCAAATTTGGTCACCATCAGAAGGGCTCCCTCTGCAACATGATGTTCGGTTTTTTTTCCGGGGCGCTTCAGAACGTGATGGGGCACGACTCCACCCTGGAAATCCTGCACGCCGGTGAAAATGCCTGTTACAAACGGTTGGTGATCCACTCCGCCGCCGCAAGGGAGGTCCTGTGAGCTCCGTACCTGTCAATATCGAATGGTTAAGCGACTGTTCCGGCTGTCATATCGCCATCATCGACCTGCACGAGAAGCTGTTGGCCGTTCTGAACGAAATCAGCATCCAGCGCTGCCCGGTGCTGACCGATGTCAAGGATTATCCCCATGCGACCCTGGGTCTTATTTCCGGCGCAATCCGTTCGGAGCATGACCGTCATGCGGCCGAGGAGATGCGCAAGAGTTGCGACGTGGTGATCGCCTGGGGTTCCTGCGCGGTGTACGGCGGCATTGCCGGCGCCGGCAATGTGCATACCTGCGCGGATATCTTCGACTCCGTCTATGTCAACAACAAGACCACCATCACCACGGCCTGTCCTCACAGTGACAAGATCTCCAACCTTGAAGCGAGTGTTACTCCGCTGGACAATGCCATAGATGTTGACCTCTATCTCCCCGGCTGCCCGCCCCATTCCGCCTTTGTTTTCGATGCGCTGCTGGCCATCCTGGAAGGACGTTCGCCCAGGACCGCAACCGGCGAGTCGGTTTGTGCCAGGTGCAAGCGCCGCATGGAGAAAACCGAGGTTGATCGCATCAAGAAAAACTCCGAAGGTGTTCCTGATCGCGAGCAATGCCTGCTGAGCCAGGGTTATCTCTGTATGGGGTCGGTAACCCTTGACCGCTGCATGGCTCCCTGCCCGCAGAACGGCGTCACCTGTACCGGTTGCGCCGGTGCCACCATGCAGGTACTGGCCGAACCAAACCGTGATATCCGCACCGAAATCGCCGAGAGGATGTCCCGTCTGACCAAAATACCCAAGGAGGCAATTGTCAGGGAGATCGAAAAGACCTCCAAGACACATTACTCCTATACCATGTCATCCCCGATGATCGGAGAGAAGCCGACTTTCCTGATCCAGAAGTGGACCGATGAGGAAAGGAACGACTATGAACAAGACCATAACTATTGATCCCGTTACCCGCATTGAGGGGCATGCCAAGGTCTTCATCAACCTCACCGGTGACGGGCAGTTGGAGTCCGCCGGCCTGGTGGTGAACGAACTGCGCGGTTTTGAACGCATCCTGACCGGCATGGACGCCGACCGGATGCCGCTTATCACGGCCCGTATCTGCGGGGTCTGTCCTACCGCCCACCATCTGGCCGCCAGCAACGCACTGGACAATGCCGCCGGGGTTACCTCGCCTCCGGCTGCGCAGTTGCTGCGCGAGCTGATGTACATGGGGCACCTGATCCATTCCCACTGCCTTTCGGTATTCGTTCTGCAGGGGCCGGACCTGGTGCTTGGACTTGACGCCGATCCTGCCATCCGCAATGTGGTCGGCGTGGTGCAGGCGGTGCCGGAAATTGCAAAAAAAGCGCTGCAATGCCGTTCCATCGGCCAGAAAATCAATGAAATAGTCGGCGGCAGGGGAACCCACCCGGTCACTTCGGTTGCCGGTGGAATCGCCTTTGTACTGGATAGTGACAATGAGCGCCAGTTGAGAGAGATGACCGACGAGGCGCTTGCACTGTCGCTGGAACTGTTGCCGGTAGTCAAGCAGCTTCTGTTAAAGCAGATCGAATTGCATCCTGCGATGTTATCCGAATGGGTAGTGCCGGCCTGGAGCGCCGGGACGGTGCAACCGGACGGAACAATTGATTTTTTGAACGGGGAAATCCGGGCGGTGGATATGGCCGGGAATACCGTTCTCCAGTTCCCGACCCGTGATTATGACCAGTACCTGTCCGAGTCGGTTCTGGACTGGTCATACATGAAGCAGGTCGCGATCCTTAAGGATGATCAGCGCCATGACTACCGGGTCGGTCCGCTGGCGCGTTTTAATGCCACTGATCGCTATGGGACTCCAGAGGCGGATCGTGAACGTGAGGAATTTATCCGGACGGTTGGGCGTCCCTGTCATGCAAACGTGATGCAGGCCTATGTCCGCTTGATCGAACTGGTCTACTTTGCTGAGCGGGCACGCAAGATACTGGCGATGCCGGAAATCCATGGAGAAACGCGCATACCGGTCAAGTTCCCCGGTGGTCGCGGAGTGGGGCATGTGGAGGCGGCGCGGGGCACCCTGATCCATGACTATGAAATTGATGAAAACGGGATCGTAAGGTCCGCCAACCTGATCGTGGCTACCCAACAGAACTATGCCCTGATCAACAAGACCATCGCCCAGGCGGCAACCTCGCATGTCATCAACCGCCCGGATGATCAGGCGCTGCTCAACGCGGTGGAATTCGGCATCCGTTGCTATGACCCCTGTCTTTCCTGCGCCACCCACGCCTTGGGCGGCATGCCGCTGGAAATAGCGATCACCCGGGGCAATGCCGCTTCGCGTGCCATCAGGAGAAACGTCATATGAAACTTGAAATCTCCGTCCATGAACAGGCTTGCCGTGGCTGCCAGATGTGTGTTGATGTCTGCCCGACCAAGGTTTTCGAGTTTGACGATGAAAAACGGCTCTGTGTCGTCAAGCATGAAGACGATTGTATCGCCTGCCTGAGCTGCGCTTATATCTGCCCCTCCGGTGCGATTACCCATACCGGCTACCATGTTGTCAAAAACTTTTACCGTGATCTGGCCTTCTGCAACAAGATGGAGAAGTTCATATGAATACCCTTAACGCAGCCGATGTCACCCTTGAGGATCACACCACGGCGCTTAACGAAGTGTCTTTCCTGATGGATATCTTTGCCGCCACGATCGACAATATCATGGGAGGGGCCACGGCACCGGTCGGCAGGATCGCGGGACGTGAGATGGCCCGGAAACTCCCGATCAATCTCGACAATCCGGCTCTCGAAGATGTTATTGAGGTGCTCGCTGCCAGGATGAAGGGCGGTTTTGCCTTTTCTCTGGAAGGTTCCGGAGAAGATAGAGAGCTGATCTTTGATCGCTGTGCGCTGCGGGATGTTTGCGCGCTTCGCGGACTGCAGACCGGCACCGCGCTCTGCCATCTTTTCCATTCATATTTTGACGGGGTTGTTAACGAGCTGATCTGTCGCCCGGTAAAGACCGATATTATCTCCTGCGATGGTCCCCAATGCCGTTTGAAAATCAGAGTCCAGTAGCTGGCCGATCGGTTGAAGGAACGCTGATTGTCTGCATAGGTAATGATCTGGTTGCGGATGATGCCGCCGGACATGAGGTCTACCTGCGGCTGCAAAAAACGGTGCTGCCGTTGGAGGTCAGGCTGGAATATGCCGCGGTCGGCGGGATTGCCCTGCTGGACCGACTGACCGGACGGGAATCGGCAATGATCGTAGTGGATGCGGTGCAGTTCGGTTCACCCCCGGGAACGGTTCACTGTCTCAATTGGGATGAACTGCCGGATCTGGGGGCGGGCGCCTTGTCCGGCCATGATATCGGATTGAGGGAAACGGTTGCAATCGGAAGGCTGCTCTATCCGGAAAAACTGCCGGAACGCATTCTTCTTGTTGGAGTCGAAGGGCGTTGTTTCAACCGGACCAGGGATGCGATGACGCCGGAGACGGCCGCCGCGCTGGATGATGCTGTACAATTGATCAGGAATCTGCTCATGCATCAGGGGGAACCATAATATGAATAATACAGCCTCAACAGCCGAGATTGCCAAGCCGATGACCGCCTACGAGGAAATTCAACGTCTGGCTGAAGCGATGATGAACGGTGAACTGGGAGCGCGTGGCAATTCCGACGCATACCAGGGCGCCGACTCCGAGTTGATCGCATTGGTGAACCGGATGCTTGATACTCTGATTGCGCCCCTGCATCTGGCGGCGGATGCGATTGCCGAGATCGCCCACGGCCGGATTCCGCCTTTTGTGATTGATGAATACAAGGGCGAGTACAACGACATCAAGCGCAACCTGAACTCGCTCCTGGCTACTCTCTACGGCATGCATCACGAGACCCAGCACCTGATCGGCAACATTCAGGAAGGGCGCCTGCGTACGCGCGGCAATGACTGGGATTTCGAAGGCATCTGGCGCGATTTGATCTGCGGTGTCAACGGCACGCTTGATGCGGTTATCGACCCGGTCAGCGAAGCCAGCGCCGTATTGGGCCGCCTGGCCGCCTATGACCTGGGCGCTCGCATGCAGGGCAAGTATCGCGGCGAACACGCGGTTATCAAGAAGGCGATGAACACGACCGCCGAGTCGCTCCATTCGGCAATTTCCCAGGTTTCCGAAACCGTTGATCTGGTTTCGGATGTCGGCAGCCGTATCACCCAGAGCAGCGAGATCGTCTCGAAAGGGGCGTTGGAACAGGGGCGGCAGTTGTCGGAGACATCCGCCAACATGCTGCGTATATCTGAAATTTCGACCAAGAGTGCCCAGAGTACTGTTGATGCCAGACGTAGCGCGCAATCCGCCAGCGATTCGATCACCAAGGCAAAAGATGCGATGAGCCGCATGCTGGAAGCAATGGGCGAAATCCGTGGCTCTGCAGATAATACGGCAAACATAATCCAGGAGATTGATGCGATTGCAAAGGAGACCGACTCGCTGTCCTCGGGCGCTTCGGCCAAGGCGGTGCGGATGCGCACGTCAGCGGGAGGTTTCGGTGTGGTGGCGTCGGAAATAAGAAGGCTTTCGCTGCAGTGCAAGGATGTTGTCAGCCGGCTTGAGGTTTTCAGCGCACGGATAGATCCGATTATCTCTACGCTTGAACCGGGCGAGGCTGAACAGCTGAGAAATGATTTCCAGTATCTGATCGAGGATCTGGATAATGTCGCGATGATGTCTAACCTGCTGGGTGTGAATGCCGCCATTGAGGCGGCCCATGTCGAGGGGGCCGGGAACGATTTTAAAATAGTCACCGAAGATATCCAGGTCCTGGCAAAGCGATCCACGGATGCTGCCAGACGGACTGAAGTACTGATTCAATCTTCGGTCAAACTTGCCAGAAACGGAGAGCTGCTCTCCAGGGAGATAGATTCGAACCTTGTCGGGGCGGTTGAAGGTGCGCGTACGATCGGCCTGCTTACGGACGAGATCTCCCGCGCAAGCCTTGAACAGGCCAATGGTCTTAATCAGATCAGCCAGGCTGTGGAACAGCTCAATGCCGTTACCAACCAGAAC
>JAURXC010000003.1 GCA_030654645.1 Deltaproteobacteria bacterium
GAATCTCCGGATGAAAGGGTCGCGGCCGGTAAATCAAGAGTAGGCACGCTTGTTCTTGCCGCTGTGCATGAAGGAAACCAGATCATCATCAGCATCAAGGATGACGGTCGCGGTATCGATACCGAAAGAGTCGGCCGCAAGGCCATAGAAAAAGGTTTGCTGACCGAAGAGCAGCTGGCGGCATTGAGCCAGCGCGAGATGTTCGACCTGATCTTCCTGCCCGGTTTTTCAACCAAGGAGAAAGCCACCGATCTTTCTGGACGTGGTGTCGGCATGGATGTTGTCAAGACCAACATCAAAAAACTGAACGGCCTGATCGAAATCAAGAGCGAAAAGGGGCAGGGATCGGAATTCATCCTGCGCCTGCCGCTTACCCTGGCGATCATCCAGTCACTGCTGGTTGAGGTGGAAGGAGAGGTCTATTCGATTCCGCTTTCTTCGGTATTGGAAACTATCCGGGTTGATCAGCGTAAATTCCATATGATCGGCGGCCAGGAAGTACTTAAGTTGCGCGACATGGTTCTGCCACTTATTCGCCTGCAGAAAGTTTTCAATGTTCAGCAGCGTAGCGAGAGTGAAGATTTCTGCTACGTGGTTGTGGTGGGCGCCGCGGACAAGCGGATGGGACTTGTGGTAACCCGGCTGGTCGGGCAGCAGGAGGTCGCCATCAAGTCGTTAGGAAATTATCTCGCAAATATTCCCGGCATAGCCGGTTCGACAATACTCGGAGATGGTCGTGTGACACTGATCGTCGATCCGGTGGGCATGATTGAGGGTAATGAATAATCTGCCTTCTGCTTTTCAAAATCATGCTCTGCAAATTACATTCTGAAAATCATCAAGGGGTACGACGTGGCAATATCTGATAAGGACTTCGAGCAGCTCAGGGACTTCATCTACAACCTGTGCGGCATGTATTTTCATACCACCAAGAAGTATTTCCTGGAAAGTCGGCTTACCCGTAGAATGGAATCAACCGGAGCCAAAACATGCCAGGATTACTATCTGCTGCTGAAGTCTCCAAGGGGTTCCGAGGAACTCAAGTACCTGATGGATGAGATTACCACCAACGAAACCTATTTCTTCCGTAATGTTCCGCAGTTGACCGCGCTTGAAACAAAGTTGCTCCCGGAAATAGTTGAAACAAAAAACAAGATGGGTTTTCGCAAGCTTCGCATCTGGAGTGCTGCCTCTTCATCCGGAGAAGAGGCCTACACGATGGCGATGATATTGCTTGAAAAACGTGCCACGCTGCTTAAAGATTGGATCATAGAAATAGTCGGCACCGACATAAACGAGACCGTGATCGCCCTGGCCAAGGAGGGCGTCTACAATGCCTATTCCGTCCGTAATATTCCGGATCTCTACAAACGCAAATACATCCGCGAGGACAACGGCAAGTTCATCCTGTCGCCTGAAGTCAAGAAGTTTGTCACATTCAACAAGCTCAATCTGTACGAAGACTCGAAAATGATTTTCATGAAGAGTTTTGATTTCATATTCTGCGCAAATGTGCTGATATATTTCGATACTGCATCAAAATCAAAAGTTGTTCAGCATTTTTATAACAACCTGCAGCCGTACGGTTATTTTTTTGTTGGCCAGTCGGAATCCCTGCACGGAGTTAACGACAAATTCAAAACCGTTCATTTTACCGGCGGTTTTGGCTACAAAAAATAGCCTGAAAGGTTTTGAATATGGACAAAAAGCAGATGATGGAACGCGCTGAAATTTTGGTGGGGGCGGTAGACGACCTCCCAACTATTCCGGTCGTTGCGACTCAGGTTATCCAGATGCTCGACGACCAAAATGTCAGTGTGGAAGAGATTGCTGACCTGATGCTGACTGATCAGGTGATGACCGCTCGCGTTATGAAGCTGATAAACTCGCCTATCTACAGGCCAACCAATGAGATTACTTCGCTGAAACGTGCACTGGTGTATCTTGGCCTGCGGCATATCCGTGAACTGGCGTTGACCACTTCGGTCATCAGTGCTTTCGATGCCGACTCCGGAGCTATCGAATTAAACTCTTTCTGGGAGCACTCTTTTGGCGTCGGGATGGTTTCTAAGATCATTGCAAAGAAAGTCGGCTACGAGGATCTTGAAAAGGCCTACATTGCCGGTATCATACACGATCTGGGAGAGGTGTTTCTCAGCAACTACATGCGTGAACCCTTTCAGGAAGTGCTGGATAGGATCAAAAACCACCCGATCAGGTTGGTTGATGCCGAGGCGGAAATGCTTGGCACAACCCATTGCGAGATCGGACTCTGCATTGCCCGCAAATGGAACTTTCCGGATGTATATTGCGAAGTGATCTCCTGCCATCACAAGCCGGGCGAGGCCGAAATAGACCCGGTTCTTTGCGCGATAGTCAATCTGTCGGACCTGTTTTGCACCGTTCGCGAACTAAACTACAGCGGTCGTCAATGGATCAGCTTCAACCTTGGCGAAGAAGAAGCCTGGAATATCCTCAAGAATGAATCACCCGCATTGGCCAAGCTGGATGTGGAACGTTTCTGCTATGAATTGGATGATGCCATACCTGATGTAAAGGAGTTGGTGTCATCCATATTTAATGCCAACGAGCAGGTGAAATCTTGATGCTCGCGCCTCAAACTCCCAAAATACGTGTTCTTATTGTCGATGATTCTTCATTCATGCGGATGGCCATCCGCAGCATTCTTTCGAAAGATCCCGCTTTTGACATAGTTGGCACCGCCGCGGATGGTGTGGAGGGGGTTGAGAAGGCGATTGCCCTCAAGCCAGACATCATTACCATGGATGTGGAAATGCCCCGTATGGACGGCATTGCTGCGTTGAAACAGGTCATGTCCAAGGCTCCTACAAAAGTCATCATGGTTTCGACCCTGACTAATGAGGGGGCTAAATCCACCTTTGAGGCGCTGGACGCAGGCGCAATCGACTATATTCCAAAAAATGTAACCGATTCAGCCGATGCCCAGAATATTTTCCGTCAGGAACTGCTTCGCAAGTTGAAAGAGGCGGTCAAGTCACGTTTCACGCGTCCGCTCGGTGCGACAGCGCCGGCAATGAGGTCTGCGACAACAGCTTCAGTCGTGCCACAGCGGCCTACTTCGTCCCGGTTCGTTGGGAAGAAGATACAGTATGTCGGTATCGGTGCCTCGACAGGCGGACCGGTTGCACTTCAAGAGGTGCTTTCCCGGATCCCGGTTAATTTTCCATACGGCATCATGGTCGGCATTCATATGCCAAAAGCATTTACCGGGCCATACGCCGATCGTCTTAACGCAAAGTGCTCGATGACAATCCGCGAGGCGGTTGATGGCGACATTCTCAAGCCTGGTTTGGCTCTGATAGCTCCGGGCGGCATGCATACCACTCTGGTTCGACAGGGAAGTCACATAGTTGTTAAAACGCAACCCACCAGCAATTATCCGCAGTATGTCTATATCCCATCGATTGATCTGATGCTGTCCAGCATGGTAGAAGCCACCGGGGGGGCAATGCTTGGAGTCATACTGACCGGAATGGGCAGTGACGGTTTCAAGGGAATGCAGTTGCTGAAACAGAAGGGTGGCGTGACCATCGCCCAGGATGAAGCCACCTCCACCATCTACGGCATGCCAAAAGCCTGCGTTGACGGTGGAGTCGCGGATGAAGTCCTGCCGTTGGGTCAGATCGGATTCGAAATTTCAAAATTCATGTGACTTTGTATTAAGTTACCTTTTCGGCATCCATTCAATTGAAACAAAATGAGAGGGGCGGCTCCAATGGGCCGCCCCTCTCATTTTGTCAGACGTTCTCTTACGGTGTTTCAATACATAACTCACGCCTCAATATGTCATTTGTTGACTGCCACTCCTGCTTTCGACATTTTTGCGGACAACCCTTTGGCAAATCCCAGCATCAGTATCACTGCCGGCATTACCTGTACTACAACGATCAGGGCACAGAATCCCAGGAATACCCAGACAAATATCCCGCTGTTATCTTCGTGAAGAGTTGATGCTGCGAATGCTGTTGCGGGGGCCAAAGTTGCGATTAACGCTGCGAGTGCTTTCATGACATCCTCCTGTCAGTTATATGTTTGATAGCCGTTTGAAATATGGCTGGTTGTTATGGCTTGATTATTTGCCGGTCGATGCCTGGCGCGCATCGGTGCTTCCCAGTGACAGAATCCCTTTCAGGATACCGGCCATCATCAGGATGCCGGGGATGAACTGGAAAAGTACGATCATGGCGCCGAATCCGATGAAGCAGGCTGCCAGGATACCAATGCCTTCGCTTTCGACTGCTCCGCCGGCTGCCAATGCCTGGCTGGTGGTGATCATTGCTGTTGTAAATGTTGCTGCTGATATGGCTCTCATGACTATCTCCCTTCCTGCTTCAATTGTTTCTGCTGTTTCCGTCTTCTGATTATTACTAAAGCATCGAGCGTGCCAAACAATTGCAGTAATGAATCAATGTTTCTAACTAATTGATACTATGTGTAAAATAGTGTTGAGTAGTTTTGGGTAAGCGCTCTGAATCAAGTTGGTAGAGAAAATATGTATAAGAAACATATACAGTGGTTAGCATGCGCTTATTAACGTTATGTTTTGCAAGTAGCTGAATGCGCACGTGTTTGTATAAATTATCACAAATGTGCGACTGTACATAAATGCTATACAATTGTTTGCAAGATGTATAGATAACGCATGCTACATGCCAATAAATATATGGTATAACGATATGGTATAAATTCAGTCACTGCCAGATTTCTGCGGTATGTGCATGAATAGGCACTTCTGATTGGTGTATTGCATTGATATATTTGAAGTGTATGGTGATAAATGCGCTGTTAATATGTATGGGGACCTTAAGTAGTAGATTTGAATTACTTTACATTGCTGGTTAAATAAAATATAAAAACAACTGTCGTTTTATCGAATAAAACGGTCTCGTGGGTCAATTGTGGTAGCAGTATTGGTAAGTATTAACGATATGTTGGCGTTTTATAATG
>JAURXC010000002.1 GCA_030654645.1 Deltaproteobacteria bacterium
ATACCATGAAAATCGAAAATATCAATTTCAATATACGTTATATATTTGGATCTCGCCAGCATGGCCTAATTTTTCTTTCAACAAATGTCATATCTATCAGCGGTTGCTGATCAGCATCCGTCGCCCCGATTCCATCGCAATGTGTGCCTGCGGTTTCAACAACGGAGCGAGTGCTTCAAACTCCCGCTTTTTAAGTATCAGCAGGACATGCTCAGGTCCGCTCCAGAGCCGCAGCAGCGCTTCCTGGTCCGGGAACCAGGCCGATTGATCCCCCTGCTTGCTGCCGAAGGTCAGCTCGTCCGGGTTGCCGGTCACCAGCACCCTGCGTCCGGTATACCAGGAGACCGCCTGCATCGGTCCGACTGTGACGATGCGGCTCTCCGGTCTGGCCAGCTCGCGGACTTTCATTGCCAGGTCGCGCGGGGATTCGCTGCTGGCTATATTACCCATGATCAGGCGCGGGACCAGGATTTCCAGCAGGAAAGAGGCCAGGCAGAGCACGATCACGATCCGCATCGGATCCTTTCCGGCCGAGAACAGCAGCACTGCTCCCTGCAGCAGGAACAGCGCGCCGATCGCCAGGCCGGCCACGGTTGAGACTACCGGGGCATATGTGACGAACTGCTTCAGTGGCGCCGCCAGGGAGGGGACCAGCGCGGTCATGGCAGCCGCCACCTGTTGCAGGTTGGAGTAGCCGATGGCCCCGCAGCCGAGCAGCGTCAGTATAGTGCCCAGCATGAGCGCTGCCAGCTTGATCTCGCGGCCGCGCCCCTCCAGCAGGGCGCAGAACCGCTCGGAAATCATTATGGCCAGCGGCGGGAAGATGGGGAGCAGGTAGGGCACCAGCTTGGAGTTGGATTTGGAGAAAAACAGGAAGATCAGCACGCTCCAGATCAGCAGGAATAGTCCCGGCAAACCTTCGTGATGGCGGTTGCGCCAGGCGCGTCCCAGCGCCCCCGGAATGAAGAACGACCAGGGCAGCATGGTGCCGGCCAGCACCGGTATGAAAAACCAGACCGGTTGGGAGCGGCCGTGAACCGTGCTGGTAAAACGCTCGAAATGTTCGTGGATAAAGAAGAACCGGGCAAATTCCGGGTTGCTGAGCGAGACGGCGACGAACCATGGCGCCGTCACCGCCAGGAACAGCAGCATTCCGCTTAAGAGCCGCATCCGTTTCAGGGTGCGCCACTCATGTCCCAGCAGCATGTAGAAAAAGATTATCCCGGCCGGGAAGACGAACCCGATCAGCCCTTTGGCCAGCACCGCCAGCGCGGAAAACAGGTAGAACAGGTGCCAGGGAAGCGAGCTGTCCCGATGTTTCTCCCGCGATGCGGCCACGATGAATGAACCCAGCGCTGCCGTCAGGCAGAAGGTCAGCAGCATGTCCGTCAGGATGATGCGCGACTGCAGCACGAAGCCGGTCGAGGTAGCCAGGATCAGCGCCGAAATCAGGGCGATACGGCGATCGTAGAGGCGGCGGGCGATTACGTAGGTTGCCAGCACCGTTGCCAGGCCGCTCAGCGCCGACGGCAGGCGGGCCGCGAATTCGTTCAGGCCGAACAGTTTCATCGAGGCCGCGTTCAGCCAGTACAACAGCGGCGGTTTTTCGAAGTAGTGCACGTAATTCAGGGTCGGCGTGATGAAGTCCCAGCGCTCCAGCATTTCACGCGGGATTTCGGCGTAGCGACCCTCATCCGGGTCGATCAGCGGCAGCGAACCCAGAAACTGCAGGAAGGGGATGCCCAGCACGATCATGATCAGCAGCATGTCTCGCAGCCAGCCGTCATGGCCGCTCTTGGAGTAGACCTTGAGATCCCTCATGCCGTTCCCTCCTTCTCACGGCGGAGCAAGTCGCCGGCCGCCACCGGGAACGGCAGCTTCAGCAGCATGCGCTGGTTCGGGTTGGCAACTGCGGCGGTTTCCAGTGCGCCGCGTTCTGTCAGTATTGAGAAAGGAGGCATGTCGAACGATTCGGCCCTCATGCCGGGGCCGATCAGCTCCAGCCGGTCGCCGGTCCGGATCCGGTTGCGGACGCCGACCAGGATCGTTCCGTCCGTGCGGAGCTCTTCGACCACGCCCACGAATTCGTGGCTGCGGATGTAGGCCGACAGGTATTCCTGGCCGACGTTGCGCGGCTCGCCGAACAAAAAGCCGGTGGTGTAGCCGCGGTGGCTCAGTTTGGTCAACTCCTCCATCCATTCTGGCCGGCAGCTCCAGCCGGAGGGGGCCAGGCAGTATTCGTCCAGCGCCTGGCGGTAGATGCGCAGCACCGAGGCGACATAGTTGATGCCCTTCATGCGCCCTTCGATCTTGAGCGAGCTGACGCCGCTTTCGACCAGGGCCGGAATCTGTTCCAGCAGGCAGAGGTCGCGGGAGTTGAAGATAAAGGTGCCGTTTTCGTCCTCCACCACCGGGAAATATTCGCCGGGGCGGGATTCCTCCACCAGGTGGTAGCTCCAGCGGCAGGGATGGGTGCATTCGCCCTGGTTGGCGTCCCGGCCGGTGAGCATGCTGGAGATCAGGCAGCGGCCGGAGTAGGAGATACAGAGCGCGCCATGCACGAAGGCCTCGAATTCCATCCCCGGAACCGCTTTGACTGTCTCGCGGATGTTGTCCAGGCTCATTTCGCGGGCCATGTTGATCCGGCAGACGCCCTGCTTCCGCCAGAAGCTGGCGCTGCGCCAGTTGATGGTGTTGGCCTGGGTAGACAGGTGCAGGTCGCGCCGCGGCGAAATCTGGCGGACCGCGTCGATTACTCCCGGATCGGCGACGATATAGGCGTCGAACGGCAGTATTGCCACCTGCTCCAGGTACTGATCCAGCTGTGGCAGCGCTTCGTTGCGGGGATAGCTGTTGATGGTCAGGTAGGCCTTGACGTTTCGTTCATGGCAGAAATCCAGCGCGGCCGACATCTCCTCAACGGAAAAATTATCCGCCATATTACGCAATCCAAAGGCTTGTCCGCCCATGTAGACGGCATCGGCTCCATAGTGGATGGCGATCTTGAGTTTTTCCATGTTTCCGGCCGGAGCCAGCAGTTCGGGTTTTTTCACGGGATTTCCGGTCAATGAATAGTTGCAGTGCAAGAGTGCGAATGCTAGCATAATCGGAATGCCAATAAAACCGAAAAGGCAGCTTTCACTTGACAAAGAGATCCATATCGCTTTTATTATGAAAAACTTCCGTTAAATGGGGGGATTATGCCTTTCGGCATCCGTAAGACCGCAATTATTTCCGTTTGTTTCGCCCTGACCGGTTGTGCCGCAAATGACCTGGTAGTCAAGCGTCAGAGCGAGGCTGAGGCCAAGATCGAGCATCTGATCCAGTCCGGAAAAAAGAGCGAGCAGCGACAGAACGAACTCGCCGACCAGATTCATGGCCAGGACGACCGCTTCAGCCTGACAGCGACCCAGCTCAAACAGCTGCAGGAGGCCGTTCAGGAATTGCGGGCCTCCCAGGATGAACTCAAGGTGAAAGTGGCCTTGCTGTCACAGCAGTATTCCACGCCAAAGGTTGAGGTCGTCAACCCGGCCCCATCTTCGAAGACGTCCCGGGACTCCGGTCCGCCCGCCGATTATCTCAAGGCGTTCGGTTATTACAGCGCCAACAATTTTGCCGATGCCATCAAGGCTTTCGAGGCATTCCTGAAGGCCAATCCCCAGAGCGAATACACGGCCAACGCGATTTACTGGATCGGCGAATGCCATTACAGCCTGTCCGATCTGCCCAAGGCCAGGGAAGCTTTCTCCAGGGTGGCCGAAAATCACCCCACCAGCCCCAAGGCGCCGGATGCCATGTTGAAGCTGGGGTATACGCTGGCCGCGATGAAGGAAAATGACAAGGCGCTGGCCATATATGAACGCCTGATCAAGTCTTTTCCCAGCAGTCCCGCCGCAATAAAGGCGCGGGAACGATTGAATTCGAATTGACAGCCTGAACCGGCTCTTTTACTCCAGGCATCCGGTCTTCAACTCTTAGTGCATACGAGGTGCATTGTATGAAAACAAGAATTTTGCTGCTCCTTCTGGCGCTGGTCACCATCCCCTGCTTCGCTCAGGCGACGGAACGGGATGAACCGACCATCTATGTGATCAAGCAGGGCGATACGCTCTGGGGGATTTCGGAGCGATTCATCAAGGACCCCAACTATTGGCCGAACATGTGGTCAAATAACAGCCAGGTTACCAATCCGCATTTTATCTATCCCGGCCAGAAGGTCAGGGTCTTTCCGGACCGTCTGGAGTTCGTACCCCAGGAACAGTCTGTAGCGGTTACGCAGAAAGCCGTCCCCGCCAAGGATGCCGAGGAGATGCGCGAAGTCGCCGCCGAAAAAACCTACACGATTTTCGGCAGCGAAGGTTTTATTCTTGAAAACGGCGTCAAGCCTGCCGGCATGGTGATCGGAATCCAGAACGACCGAATTCTTGCCGGTGACGATGATATCGTTTACACCGACATCGGTACTTCACAGGGGGCCAGGGGGGGCGAAAAGTACTCCATATTCCGCAAGGACAGCACTGTTACCCATCCGGTCACCAATGAAGTGATGGGCACCAAAATCATCCCGCTCGGCACTCTGCAGCTTACCGATCTTGAACGAAAATCGTCACGAGCCGTTGTTTCCAGGGTCTCCCGGGAGATCAGCCCCGGATCGTATCTGTTGCCTTACCTGGGGGACAGCCGCCGCGAGATATCACTCAAGATGGCGACCAGGGAACTCAAGGGGTATGTCCTTGACAGCTATAGCGGCATCAGCATCATCGCTGCCGGCGACATCGTCTATATTGATCTGGGAAGCGCTCAGGGGGCCGAGGTAGGCAACATGCTCTACATCGTGCGGGATGTGGTTCTTGACCAGCGTTATGCCGAAGGGCGTATCGACAAGCTGCCGCAGGAGCTGCTGGGGGCGCTGGTGATTCTGGAAACCGGCAAAAAAGTCGCCACCGCGCTGGTGGTCAAGAGCATCGATGCAATTTATAAAGGCGACCGGCTCGTAAGCATGACCAAGTAAACGGCTGGAAGATTCAAGACCGGTTCGCAGCCGGTCTTTTTTTGTGTGCGGGAATGAACAGGTATGGATGAGTTTTACTGGATAGCTCTCAAGGCAGTTCCCGGTATCGGTAATGTGACCTTTCGCCGGCTTCTGGAGCGGTTCGACACCCCCGAAGTGGCGTTGTCGTCCTCAGCAGCGTCACTCTCCGGCGTAAGGGGGGTAACGGCCGCGATAATTGACGAGATTCGCGGCAAAGCCTGGCGTCGATTCGCGGAGGATGAGTGCCGTCGTCTTGAAACCAGCGGTGCGCGACTGGTGATGTTCACATCCGGTGACTACCCCAAGGCCCTGTTCCAGATTCCTGACCCCCCTCCATTCCTCTATGTCAAAGGTGCCTTGCCGGTCGGCGAGGTCGCCGTGGCGGTTGTCGGTTCGCGCCGGGCGACTTCATACGGATTGTTGACCACCGCCAAGCTGTCGGGAGAACTGGCGGCCCGTGGCGTATGTGTCGTGTCCGGTCTGGCCCGTGGTGTCGATACGGCGGCCCACAGGGGCGCGCTGCAGGCGGACGGCAAGACCATCGGGGTCCTGGGCTGCGGTATTGACCGGATCTATCCGCCCGAGAACAGGGCGCTGTTTGAGGAGATGACCCGCAAGGGGTGCCTTATCTCCGAATATCCGCTGGGAACCCTGCCGCTGGCTGAAAATTTCCCGCGCCGAAACCGGATCATCAGTGGTCTCTCCCGTGGAGTGCTGGTGATCGAAGCAGCCGAGAACAGCGGTTCCTTGATTACGGCCCAGTATGCACTGGAGCAGGGTCGTGATGTTTTCGCGGTGCCCGGCAACATCTCGTTTGCCTCCAGCCGCGGCTGCAACCGGCTGATCAAGCAGGGTGCCAAGCTGGTGGACTGTGTCGAGGATATTCTGGAGGAACTGCCCGGGCGCGAGCGGCTGTCAATTGATGAGCCCCTGTTTCAGCCGCCGCCGCGCAGCTTCGCGCTGTCGCCGAAAGAGGCGGCCATTTACGAGTTGCTGGTCCGTTCGCCGCTGCATATTGATGAAATCATTTCCCAAACTGAATTGACAGCCGGAGAGGTTTCCTCTATGTTACTGCACCTCGAACTCAAGGGGGCGGTTACCCCGCTTCCCGGAACACACTACGCCGTCTCCGGATAGCGGCGCCTTTTCAATCACTTCAATCACTTAAGGTACGGAAAACCTTACTGACAAAGGAATAATGGATATATGTCTCATAATCTCGTCATCGTCGAATCCCCCGCCAAGGGGAAAACCATAGAAAAATTTCTCGGCCCGGACTATACGGTTCTGGCTTCGTTCGGCCATGTGCGGGCGCTGCCCAGCAAACAGGGTTCGGTGGATATCGAGAAGGGCTTCGAGCCCAAATACCACATTCTGCCGGAGAGCAAAAAACATCTGGATGCGATCAAAAAAGCGCTCAAGGGGGCGGATAACCTGCTTCTGGCAACCGACCCCGACCGTGAAGGGGAGGCTATCTCCTGGCATCTGCTGGCCGCGCTGGGACTGGATAAAAAGAATCCCGGTATAAACATTCAACGGGTCGTATTCCATGAGATAACCAGGGACGCCATCATCCACGCGGTACAGAATCCCCGCTCGATTGCCAATGAACTGGTTGATGCCCAGCAGGCGCGATCCATTCTGGATTACCTGGTCGGCTTCAACCTGTCACCGTTCCTCTGGAAAAAGATCCGTTACGGGCTTTCCGCCGGTCGAGTCCAGTCGGTGGCGCTGCGGCTGGTCTGCGAGCGTGAAAAAGAGATCCAGGCCTTCATCGAACAGGAATACTGGACCATCGCGGCGCGTCTGGGCGTTGCTCCTGGACAGGAATTCAAGGCCGGCCTGGTCGAGGTTGGCGGCAAAAAACTCGGCAAATTCGATATTCCGGGGGAGGAAATCGCCGCCGGTCTGAAAGCTGCCCTTCAATCCGGCAGCTATTGTGTTGACCGGATCACAAAAACCGAGAAGAAGCGCAATCCATCGCCCCCCTTTACAACCTCGACGCTCCAGCAGGAGGCGTCGCGCAAGCTCGGGTTCTCGGCCAAGAAGACCATGTCCACCGCCCAGAAACTCTACGAGGGCATCGATATCGGCCAGGAGGGTACCGTCGGTCTGATAACCTACATGCGTACCGACAGCGTCAACCTTTCGAACCAAGCCCTGAAAGAGGCCCATGACGTGATCTCGGCCGCCTACGGCAAGGAATACGCGCTGGCCAAGCCGCGCATTTTCAAGACCAAGACCAAAAATGCCCAGGAGGCCCACGAGGCGGTGCGGCCGACATATATCGCCAAGACCCCGGCGGAACTGAAGAAGTTCCTCACACCGGATCTATACAAACTCTACGAGCTGATCTGGAAACGGACCGTGGCCTGCCAGATGGCCGAGGCGCTGCTGGACCAGACCTCGGTCGATATTGCCGCCGACCTGACCACTGCTCCCGTGGGCGGGCCGTTTGCCGGCGCCAGGGCGGCCAGGCTTCGGGCCGCGGGAACCGTGATCCGTTTTCCCGGATTCATGAAGCTGTATATCGAAGGGCTGGATGATCAGGATGAGGAGAAGGAAGGGCTGCTTCCGGCCATGAGCGAGGGTGCCAACCTGAAGCTGCACGAGATCCTGCCGGAACAGCACTTCACCCAGCCGCCGCCGCGCTATACCGAGGCGACGCTGGTCAAGACGCTGGAGGAATACGGCATCGGTCGTCCTTCCACCTATGCCTCGATCATGAATACGCTGGTCGAGCGCAAGTATACCCGCCTGGACAAGAAACGCTTCTTTCCCGAAGATGTGGGCATGGTGGTCAGCGATCTGCTGACGGCCCATTTCCAGAAATATGTCGATTACAATTTTACCGCCGGACTGGAAGAGGAACTGGATCAGGTCTCGCGCGGTGAAAAAGAGTGGAAGCCGCTGCTGAAGGAATTCTGGGAGCCGTTTATCGCGCTGCTCAAGCAGAAGGAGGGGGAAGTCAGCAAGTCCGACCTGACTACCGAGGCCACCGACGAGGCCTGTCCCGAGTGCGGCAAGCCGCTGGTGGTCAAACTCGGCAAACGCGGCAAGTTCATCGCCTGCTCCGGTTTCCAGGAAGGGTGCAAGTATACCCGCAACGTTGACCAGGAGGGGGGGGCGGAGTTGGCCGAGCCGGTCCTTTCCGAGGAAAAATGCGAAAAATGCGGGCAGCCGATGCTGATCAAGGACGGCCGTTTCGGCAAATACCTGGCCTGTTCCGGTTATCCGGCCTGCAAGAACATCCAGCCGCTGGTCAAGCCCAAAAGCACCGGCGTGATCTGCCCGGAATGCAAGGAAGGCGAGCTGACCGAGAAAAAATCACGCTTCGGCAAGCTCTTTTATTCCTGCAACCGCTATCCGCAGTGCAAGTTCGCTCTGTGGGATCTGCCGGTTGAAAGTCCCTGCCCCAAGTGCGGTTTCCCGCTGCTGGTCAAGAAGATCTACAAGCGCAAGGGTGAGTTCCTGAAATGCCCCAAAGAGGGCTGCGACTACACCAGCGAGTAGTTCCACAAAAATCATATCCATCTTTCAAGGCTCCCATGAATCCCAATCTTACCATCATCGGCGGCGGGCTGGCCGGCTGCGAGGCGGCTTGGCAGGCCGCCCGGCGCGGCGTGCCGGTTACGCTGCACGAAATGAAGCCGGAGAAATTCTCTCCGGCCCATCACCTTCCCGGACTGGCCGAACTGGTCTGTTCCAACTCGCTGCGCGGCGATTCACTCGACAATGCGGTCGGTCTGCTGAAGGAAGAGCTGCGACGCTGCGGATCACTGCTGATGGAAGCGGCCGAAGCCACCCGTGTTCCGGCCGGAGGGGCGCTGGCCGTTGACCGTCAACTGTTTTCCGAATATGTCACGGAGAAAATCTCATCCAATCCCCTGATCCGTGTCGAGCATGGCGAGGTGGCCGACATTCCGCTTGACGGGCATGTGATCATTGCCTCCGGTCCGCTTACCAGCGATGCGCTGGCTGGAGCGCTGGCCGAGTTGACCGGTGACCGGCTCTACTTCTACGATGCCATCGCACCGATTGTTGCCGCCGATTCGCTCGACCAGGGCAAGGTGTTCTACGCTTCGCGCTATGGCAAGGGGGACGGCGATGATTACCTCAACTGTCCACTGGATGAGGCTGAATACCTGCGATTCGTAGACGAGCTTTTGCGCGGCGAAAAAGTACAGGCCAGGGATTTTGAAAAAGTTGTCCATTTTGAAGGCTGCATGCCGGTTGAGGAGTTGGCGGCCCGTGGCGTTGAGACGCTGCGTTTCGGACCGATGAAGCCGGTCGGCCTGGTCGATCCGCGCAGCGGAAGGGAACCGCATGCGGTTATCCAGCTGCGTGCCGAGAACCGGGAGAAGACCATGTACAATCTGGTCGGTTTCCAGACCAAGTTGACCTATGGCGAGCAGCGCCGCATCTTCAGGCTGATTCCCGGGCTGGAGAATGTGGAATTTGTCAGGCTTGGCTCGATGCACCGCAACACCTTCATAAATTCCCCCTCTTTGCTGCACCCCAGCCAGCAGCTGAAGGGTGATCCGCGCATCATCTTTGCCGGCCAGATAACCGGCGTCGAGGGGTATGTGGAGTCGGCCGCCAGCGGCTTACTGGCCGGGGTGATGGCCGCCGCGCTCCTGCAGGGGCGCGAAAGTGCCGTCCCGCCGCCTGAAACCGCGCTGGGGGCGCTGATGGCGCATATTACCAATGCCGATGCAAAGCACTTCCAACCGATGAATGTCAATTACGGGCTCTTCCCGGAGCTGCCGGGACGGGTCAAGAAGAAGGAACGCCGCCAGAAGCTGGCGGAACGGGCCCTGGCGGCGCTGGAAGCGTGGAAAGATAAAATCTGAATAACACGGAGATACGGCCGAAAGTAGGCGCTTGTATGCGAGTGCACGGAGTATACCGGAGTAATCTTGTTGAGAATATTCACCGATTTGTCTATTCTACACTACTGGGCTTGAAGTTCTCTGTGTCCTCGGTGACTCTGTGGTGATAAGGATTTTAACAAATGGAAGAAAATACAACTATCGATCCCCTCAAGCGGGTTGAAGATCAGCTTAAAAAATGCGTCAAGTGTGGAGCCTGCCGCACGAACTGCCCGGCATTCGCTGCTTTCCAGCGTGAGCCGGCCGTGGCCCGTGGCAAGGTGGCGCTGGCGCAGCACGTACTGAAGGATGATATCGAGCTGGATGACCAGACCTATCTGGCCATGTCCAGGTGCCTTCTGTGCGGCAGTTGTGTCGAAAAGTGTCCCAACGATGTGCCGACCGATGAAATAGTGGTCGCCGCACGTGAGGCGCTGGCGCAGAAACGGGGCCTGACCACCTTCCACAAGGCGGTCGGGCAGGTGATAAACAGCCGCTCGCGCATGAAGATGGGAGCCAAGATGGCGTCAATACTTGGCCCGCTGTTCTTCAAGAAGGTTCCCGAGACCTCAGGACTTAGGCTGCGCTTCCCGCTTCCGTTTGTGGGCAACCAGCGTTTTATCCCAGCCATCGCCAAAGAGCCCTTTATCGACAGGCACCCGGAGGTGATTGCCGGCGAACCGGGCAAGCCCCGCATCGTCTTCTTTGTGGGGTGCATGACCAATTTTGTCTATACCGAGGTCGGCGAAGCGGCGCTGGCACTGTTCCGTCACCTGGGCTGTACCGTGATCATCCCCAAGGGGCAGCAGTGCTGCGGATTGCCGGGGATGTCCGGCGGCGATCTTGCTACGGTGCGTGATCTGGCTGAAAAGAACCTGTCGGAGATGGAGCGTTACGAAGCGGATTACGTGATGAGCGCCTGCGCCACCTGCGGCGGCGCTTTGCACAGGTTATATCCGTTGGTTGTCGGCAAGCGCAACCCGGAGCTGCGCGAACGTCTGGACGCGCTGGCGAAAAAAACCGTGGACGCAGCCCAGTTGCTGCAGAAGCTGGGACTCAATCCGCAAGAAACCGGAGCCGGCGAACTGTTAAGTATAACCTACCACGACCCCTGCCACCTCCGCACCCGCGGCATCACCAAACAGCCACGCGAGTTGTTGAAGGCGACCCCCGGCGTGGAATTGGTGGAAATGGAAGGGGCCGATAAGTGCTGCGGTCTGGGCGGCACCTTTAACGTCTATCATTACGAGTCATCGATGACGATCAACGATGCCAAAAGCCGGGCAATTATTGCCACCGGCGCTCAGGCGGTCGCGACCGGATGCCCCGGTTGCATGATGCAGCTTTCGGATGGCCTCAAGCAGCACGGCTCCGATCTGGAAGTATTGCACACGCTGCAACTGCTGGCGCGTAATCTGAAACAGTGATCTGTTTGTGTTTGAACCGGACATTTTTAGTCAGGCTGTTATTCTTTGTTACTGATAAATAATTTTTATTGACATTATAAGTCAAATTGTATACAAACCCCGCACGAAAACTGAGTTTTATTTTTGTGATCAGGGGGTTGGATGAGCGAATTCAATATCGGAGCAAAGATAAAGAAGCTTCGTCTTGCCAAAAAATTGACTCTCCAGGCCGTTGCGAGAGAAACCGGTTTTTCACCGGCACTTATATCACAGATCGAAAACAACAATGTTTCGCCTCCAATCGCAACCCTCTCCCGTATTGCCAAATTCTTTGACGTCAAGATAGGTCTGTTTTTCACCGAAGAAGAAGAAGAGTGCCGCTTCGAAGTCGTGCGGGCTCACGAGCGTAAAGCAATCCCCAGGGTTATCTCCAAGGCCGGCACCAGCCAGGGCTATTCCTACGAATCACTCTCATTCCACAAGCAAAACAAGAAAATGGAGCCGTTCCTGCTCTCTGTCACCGAAAAGGCGCTGGAGGAGAACACTTATAGCCACGATGGTGAAGAGTTCCTGTTCATTATGAAAGGAACGGCCGAGCTGATTCTTGATGAAAAGCGGATCATTCTTGAAGAGGGCGACTGTGTCTACTTTGATTCGGCACTTAAACACCGCCTGCTTTCAAAGGACGGCTCGGAAGTCAACGTGCTGGCTGTCGTCACACGTTAAATTGTTAATATTCAAATATAACCATTAAAGATCGAAGTCTGTTTATATCACACTGGAAGGATGGCGAAGATGTCCAAAAAAGCAATTAAACCATCACTGAAAAACCCGTTTGCACCCCCTGAGAATGTTGAATTTACGATTCCTGGAGAAATTCCAGGAATGAAGGGCGGATATGAAGAGGCGATGAAGGAAGGTTATGACCTGATTCAGCGCCCGGTAAAGTCGGTCAGCATTGCACAGATTGAAAAGCAGCATTTCAAAAAGCGCATGACCGTCTGGGAGCGCCTGCGCGTGTTGACGGAGAACGAGCCCAACATTCTTTTCCAGAACTGGGGTAAGAACCTGGACGGCGCCTCGCTGGTAACTGGCATTCTCAACGTCAATGGACGGGATGTGGCGGTTTACGGCCATGATTTCACGGTTCGGGCCGGCTCAATCGATGCCACCAACGGCCGTAAACTGGCGCTACTGTTCCAGATGGCCGGTGAGAAGGGTATCCCGCTGATCGGCATGAACGATTCGGCCGGGGCATTCGTGCCGGCCGGCGTTGGCGGTCTGGATGGATACGCCGAGGCTTTCACCGCGCTCCGCAAGATCAGCGGCGTTGTTCCCAGTATCATGTGCATGTTCGGCTTTAACGCCGGCGGCGGCAGCTATCTGCCGCGTCAGGGCAGTTTTGTGATCCAGCCCAACAACACCTTTTTCGGCCTGACCGGCCCTGGCGTTGTAAAGTCAGTCCTGGGTGAGGATGTAACCCCTGAAGATCTGGGAGGACCGAAGGTCCATGGGCAGTCCGGGGTAGCCGACCTGACCGTGGAAGATGAAGTCTCGGCGCTGCGGACCGCACTGCAGCTGCTTTCCTATCTGCCAGACAACAACAGTGTCATGGCCCGTTTTCAGAAGACCACCGACCCCATCGACCGGAAAACCTGGGAGATCAATACCCTGCTCAAGAAGGCTTTCAACTCTCCGACCGGATTCAATACGCCCTTCGACGTGTCGATCATGATCCAGCAGATCTGCGATCATGGCGATTACTTTGAGTTGCAGCGTGACCGTGCCCGTGAAGCGGTGACCGCTCTTGGCCGTCTGGGCGGCAATGTGGTCGGCTTTGTTGCCAACAACAGCGCCGTGGCTTCCGGCCAGATTTCGGTAGATTCGGCCTACAAGATTGCCCGTTTCAACCGTTTCTGTAATATCTACAATATCCCGATGATCTTCATGGAAGACACCACCGGTTTCCTGCCGGGTCGCGAACAGGAGTGCCGCGGCATCGTCCAGGCTGGCCGAGCCATGCTCGATTCAATCGTGGACATCAGGACGCCGCGTATCCTGCTGATCATACGCAACGCCTACGGCGGAGCCTACGCTTCCTACAACAACTACCCGACCGGCGCCGATCTGGTTCTGGCCCTGCCAACTACCCGCCTGGCGGTCATGGGGCCGGCTGGCAAGGAGTTCGTCTACAAGGATGAGTTGCGCAAGCTGCGGAGTGCCGTCACGGTCAAGATCAAGGACGGAACCCAGGAGCGCGTGGCTGCCGGCATGGAAGCCGGCGAGGCCAAAAAGGATGCCGAAAAGGATGCCGCGGACTGGTTGAAGATCGAGGAAGCGGCCTTGAACAGCCGTTACGAAAAAGAACTGATGAATCCAAAGGAAGGTCTGGCGCTGGGATCAATCTCCTCGCTCGTCATGCCAACCGACCTGCGCAAGGTGCTCGGGGAGAACATGAACTTCTTCCTGCGTCACTACAAACCGGGCCCGATGCAGGCCGTTCAGCGCGAGTTCCATTAAATAATATTTTTAACTTATCCGATGAGATTGGAGATATATACCAATGCCACAGACCGATTATTACAAGCATAACCCATTGATTCACCGTGATCGCCGCTTGAGCAGCTCCGCATCCGAGTGGGTGCGCTCATTCTCCTGCGAAGACCTGAAGCCTCTGATAGTCTGCCGTGGGCCGATCCGCAAGGAGGCCATGGATGTCTATGACGAGATGGGGATCACCTATTACGGGATTCTTATTTCCGAGAAGGACTCGATTGTCTATCCCAATGCCCTGGCTCCGGAACTGCGCCAGTTGACCGATTCAAGGCGTGTTCATCGCGTTCCCGACTACTCCGGAGCAAGCAAAGAGGAGCGGATTGAGCGCATCAACCAGATTATCGGCATTGCCAAGGACAACTTCTATGACTCGATCTTTGCCGGCTATGGTTTCATGGCCGAGGATGAGGAATTTGTCGCCGCCATCGAAAAAGCCGGGCTTAAATTCATTGGACCCTGCGCCGCAACCCAGGCCAAAGCCGGTAAAAAGGACGAGGCCAAGCGAACCGCGCTGCAGGTGAACGTCAGCGTTACTCCCGGGGTTGACAATGTCACCGCCCGGACCCTGCTCAAGAAGTATCCTACCCGCGAAAAACTGTTGAAACTTGCGGAAGCCGAGGGATTGGCGGTTAACAAGGATGTCCTGGACGACAAGAACCTGGCGGTGGAACTGCTTGCCGACCAGATCCTGATGGCTTCCTACAATAAGGGTATCGACCTGTTTTCGATTGATGAACTCTGTGCCCAGGTACAGACTGAAGTGGCCGAACTCTTCCGGAAATATCCGCAGAGCCGTTTCCGCATCAAGGCGATCGGTGGCGGCGGCGGCAAGGGGCAGCGCATCCTGGGCGCCTCTCTGTTGGCTGTCAAAAAAGC
>JAURXC010000042.1 GCA_030654645.1 Deltaproteobacteria bacterium
CGGAATTTCGTCCCTTTCAGGGCCAGTGGCACCAGCATCGGGATGATGATGGCGTTGAAGATCACCGCCGACAGGATGGCGCTGAAGGGGCTGGTCAGCTGCATCACGTTGAGCACGCCCAACTGCGGGTAGATCGAAAGCATCGCCGCCGGAATGATGGCGAAATACTTGGCAATGTCGTTGGATATGCTGAAGGTGGTCAGGTTGCCCCTGGTCATCAGGATCTGCTTGCCTACCTCCACTATATCCAGCAGCTTGGTTGGGTTGCTGTCCAGGTCGATGATGTTGGCTGCCTCGCGGGCCGGCTGGGTGCCGGTATTCATGGCCACCGCCACATCGGCCTGGGCCAGGGCCGGCGCATCGTTGGTGCCGTCACCGGTCATGGCCACCATGTATCCCTGCTCCTGGTATTCGCGGATCAGGCGCAGTTTTTCCTCCGGTCTGGCCTGGGCCAGGAAGTCGTCCACCTGGGCCTCGGCGGCGATGGCTGCCGCGGTAAGGGGGTTGTCGCCGGTGATCATCACGGTTTTGATGCCCATGCTGCGCAGGCGCAGGAAACGCTCCTGGATACCGGCCTTGACGATGTCCTTGAGGTTGATCACCCCCAGGATTTCACTGCCCTTGCTGACCACCAGCGGCGTGGCCCCTGCCCGGGCAATGCGGTCTACCACACCGGCCAGATCGACCGGAATGGCTGAGGCGCCCTGTTTTTTTACAAAGGCGATGGTTGCATCGGAGGCTCCCTTGCGGTAACGCGTGCCTTCCAGGTTGAGGCCGGAGAGGCGTGTATCGGCGCTGAATTCCACTAGCTCGCCATCTGTTGGTGTTTCCCTGCTCAGCCCGTACTGCTGTCTGGCAAGTAACACCACGCTGCGCCCCTCCGGTGTCTCGTCGGCCAGTGATGCCATCAGGGCCGCCTCGGCCAGTTCCCGCTCGTTATGCCCCCCCACCGGGACGAAGGCCACCGCCTCGCGGTTGCCGTGGGTGATGGTGCCGGTCTTGTCCAAAAGCAGTACATTGACGTCACCCGCAGCCTCGATGGCACGGCCGGAGAGGGCGATAACGTTCTTCTGGAAGAGGCGGTCCATACCGGCGATGCCGATGGCCGGCAATAATGCTGCGATGGTGGTTGGCGCCAGGCAGACGAACAGCGCCACGAGGATTGTCAGCGAGACCGGCGTTCCCTGTCCGGCAGCCTTGACACTGTAGATCGAGA
>JAURXC010000165.1 GCA_030654645.1 Deltaproteobacteria bacterium
CGCCTGGCCTGCGAGGCAGCGCTCATACCGGCGGCATCACCGCCGATTACTATCAGTCTTTCTTTGGGCATGATACTTTCTCCTTGTTCTTTAAAAGCGGTAACCGATGCCGCCCAGGAATATGTCCGTATCCCGGTCGTAGGTGGTGATAACCCGGTCCCAGGTTGCCCGGATGAGCCAATCTTCACCGATTCGGAAGCTTCCGGTTGTTGAGAAGATTATGGGGAGCCGTTCCTGACCGGTTTTGAGCCGGCGATCCAGGGCAAAATAGGGGCCGATACCGATGCCCAGCGAGATCCGGTCGTGCAGAAACGGTTTTGCCAGCCAGATCTGGGTAGTCAGGCCGTAGCGCTCGATCAGGGAACTTTTCCCCTCGTAAAGCGCTCCCGCCGTCCATTCAATAAAACGCCACAGTCCACGCCGGTATTCCAGGGCAAAAGCTTGCGAATGACCGTCTCCGGGAATGTTCACCACCGTTTCGCCGCCAAACAGAGTCAGTTCATTGCCGGTGGTTCTTTCGGCCAGACGGGTTCCTTTCACGTCCGGCCCCTTTACCGGAGGCGCATCGAGCTGATAACCGATGCCGGCCAGCGCCGACAGGGTGTCAAAGCTTTCTCCCCCCCTGACCCAGTAGCCTTGCACCTGATAAAACCAGCGGCTTTTAGTGTACCAGGTTGCCGCCACGCTGGCCATTGTTCCCCAGCCGTGCAAGTCACGGGCGGGGTCGCCATTGGCAGGTATTTTGGTGTCGTAATAGAACAGGCCGCCAATGCCTGCGCCCAGCGACAGCTGGCGGTCGAGCAGATTGGTTCGAACCCAGAGATTGGCGGCATTGCCGTCACGGTGGTGCGAATTGAAGTGTCCCTGGTTCAGATATGAAAGGGAGTAGGCGAAATGATCGCCCAACCCCTCCATGTACTGGACCTGCCAGGCAAAAGTTTTCTCAACCGGGTTATTAGTCGCGCCATACCCGCCCAGCAGGCTGATTTCTCCGGCGACAGCCGATCTGCACGGAAGAGCGAACATTAAGAGCATTACAGCATACGCAAAATATCGCATGATGATTCCTTTTGACTCAATATTTGCGGAACGCGCTGCATTGCTCATATTTTGCCAGGCAAGCAGAAACAAACACAGCGCCTTACAAACTCTGGCTCCAACTTGATCAGCGCTGTGCGGGAACAACCACTATCGTGCCGCCCTGCTCACCCTTGGCGCCCTCGCTGCCGGTCATTCCGGTTGCGCCGGTTGCGCCTTTTTCAGCCGGCGCGCCCATGGTTCCTTGCGGACCAACAGGTCCGGCCGGTCCCGGCGGTCCCGGAACAGTTACAACCACGGGTGGCGCTTGTGATGGCGCTACCGCCGGTTGCCGATCACATGCGGTCATTGCCAGCGCGGACAGTAATAATGCAAAAACAGTTGTAAATCTCATGGAAGTCTCCTTGGACTCAATAATTTTATTAATCTTATTCAAAACATCCTTAAATGGAAGGGACTACAAAACTAAATAGCCCTTCGACCTTGAATGACGTTTACCAGCACCGATATAATGGCAATCACAAGTAGAATATGGATCAGACCGCCCATCGTATAAGAAGTAACCATACCCAACAACCACAACACTATCAGGATCAAACTGATTGTCCATAACATGACGTTCTCCTTTTCTTGGGGCCTGTTGCGCCTGCAACGTTGCAGTTAACTCTGGTTTCAGACCCCGGCTAAAAACTCGACGGATTCTATAAATCCTGCCGGAACAGCTTTAATATTTGGCTTGAGATCGGCTATTTCACAAGCAGGTCATTTTTCACCGACACGACATTCTCAACACCTCGGGCAACCTCTCCAGCCTTTGAAACACTCTGGGCGGAATCGACAAAACCGCTCAATTGAACTACCCCCTGGTAGGTCTTGACATTGATCTGCAACATTTTAAGCGATGATTCGTCAAAAATCGCTTTCTTCACCCTGGTTGTGATGACGGAATCATCGACATACTGGCCAGTGCTTTCATGTTTTTGCGTGGCCGCGCAACCCATGAATACGACTGTCAGAACGCAGATTGCCAGAAACTTCATAGTACGATTCAGTTTTAACATGATGTTTTCTCCTTTTTTGTTTGTGAACCAATGATTGTCATGAAGCGTTCCAGCGATGCTGCCATCTGGGACCGCTTCCCCCGAAACACATGATTATTGCTGCTTTCAGTATCTGCACTTTCCCTTGACTAATTCTTGAAGCTGTCCAGCCATTTCCAACCATTGCTCAGTTCCGGGAAGGCGGAGCCGAAATGGACCGTCTTGACCGGATCGGTCGAGATATTGATGCTGGTGGTCTCTTCTACCAGCTCGACCCCGGGGCCGCGCACAATGTGATTCTTGGCGCCCGCCGTGCTGAAGGCGTTGAAAGCAGCCTGGGAGTTGCCATAGGGAACCAGTTCGTCGCTTTTGTGGTGGATCATTCGAATCGGCACGGTCGGCACCCAGCCGCGGTACGAGTCGTTCTGTCTCAGGAGATTGGTCACGGTGCTCGTTTCGAGCGCGAGCTGGTCAATGAACTGCTGGCTAAGAACGCTCTTCGGCACAATCAGCTTGACCGGATTGAAAGTCATCCCCATCGCCTCGCTGATCTTGTCCGATTGAGAATTACCGTCGAAAAGAGGCGGAATCGTGGCAGAGTACGGGGTCAGCAGGGCGAAGCCGGGGCTGAAATCAGTCGTCTGACCTCCATAGGCATGGTTGTAACCGGTCAGAAGCAAGGGAGCAAAGTAAGGCGCCTTGAAGGTGTTGTCCGATAATATTATCCCGCGCATGACTCCGGAGAGGTCATGGGGACCGGAGAGCGGCGCCGAAGCGGTGACAGTGAACTCGGCGGCGTGATTGAGCTGGAGTTCACGAGTGGTTGCCATGGTCACATAGCCACCCTCTGAATATCCCATCAAAAAGAGCTGGCTGTTCCATTTGCAGGGCGAACTGCCGATTCCCGCTGTTCCGCCGATGATGTCGCGGCTGGCCTTGAGCAGGTCGACTACCTGCCGGGCAAGCACGGCCCCGACCACATGCGGCTGAATACCGGTGTTGTCCCCCATCCCCTCGTAATCGACCAGAGCCACGGCATAGCCGGAGGAAGCGATTGCAGCCGCAACCATCACTTCCGGATAATCTTTGGGCCTGTCCATACGGCTTAGATAACGGGACGGTGAATATGCGCGATAGACCTCGGTTCCATGCTGATACATCAGAATCGGCACCGTAGGCTTGTCTCCCAGGATTGAAACCGGCAGTATCAGCAGACCGGTCATGGAGTGTAATTTGCCATCCGCCCCGGTGGACTGATAGGTCACCTTGCGCATGTCGAGGGTGTACTTGAGATTGGTCAGAAGCGGGGTAAAGCTGTTGATGTAACTGTTCCAGTCCCAACCGTCCAATGCCCTCTCAACCGGCTGCTGAATGCTGTTGCTGATGCTGGCCAGCAGCGCCACGGGGTCAACCTTTGCCGAGTCTCCCCCGCCGGCCGTCTGCGATGAGTTTGAACCGCATCCTGCCATAAGGGTTGATACAGCCAACAGAGTGGCACAGAGTGTCCTTATGCCTTTAAAGTCTCGAAACATTGGGTTTTCTCCATTTCATAAACCGGGTAGTGAGTGATTTTCTTTTCATGCATGCTGAAGGCAGCATTTCACCTCGAAACATTACTTGCCGACCCGGATCGTGGAGAGCTGCCCCAGGATTCCAAAAACGCTCAGGAGCCACAAAACTACTGCAATAACCACAACTCCATTCAGAATCGACTTTATGGAACCCGCCATCGGAATGAATCTGTTTATCAGACCAAGGACGATTCCCACCACAATCAGGACCAGTATTACTTGAATTAAAGGCATTAGCTGACACACCTCCTTATTGCTTTCAAAATAATTTAAACGTTCTCACAAAACACCTGCCGCAACTGCCGCCTAAAACCGTCCCATCAGTATCAGGACCAACAGAATCAGGAGCATCAGGCCAAACCCGCCACTGGGGTAATAACCCCACTGTTTGCTATGAGGCCAGGTGGGCAGCACACCCACCAGCAACAAAATAACCACGACTACCAGAATAGTTCCCACCATAAATCCCCCTTTAAATCCGTGTACGTTCGTCTGACGAATTCACTCGATCAGGTGGCACGTTCAAAGACATGCCAGAAAGGAAAGTGGCAACTAACGTGCCAGAGTGGAAATGTGATACGGCGTGTGCAATGGGCTGATTGTAAAGGACAAACAGAACACCGGCGGTACGGATAAAGGATAAACCGCGTTGCTGACCCGCCATGTTTAACATTACTGCCATATATGACGGATCCGATTGGGGCGACTTGCTATCACATCGGTTTCGCATGACAACTCAACGCTTGCCTGCTCCGGACACATTCTTATCAAAACTTGGCAGCATCGCCTTGAAAAACGCATTGCGGATCAGTTCCGCGATTATTTGCCAGGTGCTTGTTTCCGGGTTACCCACCGTACCGGAGATGTTCACCCTGGTGGCAACCTCCTGCTGCGTCCTGTTTTCCAGCAGCTGAGCCACCCCGCCGATCATCATCTCGTACATTCTGTGGGAGATGCCGCGCTCTTTATCCCTGCGCCCGTCATACACCTTCATATCCTTGAAGAATGGTTTGAGGTAGCCGGTAATGGCATCGTCTTTGATGTGTAACTCCGTAACCAGGGAAAAGATCCCGCCGGAAACGTCAAAATCCCCGTAGGCCAGCAGCAGATCGTTCATAGCCGTCAACTGGCTGTTTTCGATTTTAAGCATGAGATCGAAATCGGGCTTCCCCTTTTCCGGCCGGAAGGTCGCCGTCGCCGTCGTGATGCCGCTTCCCATGAATTTCGCCTTCAGTCGCGCCTGGGCGGGTCCCTGGGAAAAATGATTGGAGAAGTTGCTCAGATGAAAATCGGTATCGGCCAGGAATACGCGGTACGGCTTGCTTGCCGCCTGGTTCACCATGCCGAGGGTGCAGCCCTTCAGGTTCAGATTATCGGCGCGAAGCAGCAAGCCGGGCTTGTTGCTGACCTTCACCGCGGCCTTGCCAACCACGGCGGCACGTTCTTTTTCCGCGGCGGCGGTGCGTTTCGAATGGATGTAGTCGATTTTCATGTCCTGAATCGTCAGGTTTTCCATGTGGGCAATTTTTACATTTGGCGCATACTCGGCGTCGCCGGAGGCGTTGAGTACCCCGCCCTGGATTACGACGTTTGCGCGGGCAATCACCGGTTTGAAATATTCGACCGGAACCCTTTCCAGCTTGAAGCCGGCTTTTATGCCGGGATGCGGCTCAGCCAGAAAATTGGCAGCGCCGTTGATGCTGCCGTGCCCGCTGCCGAAAATATCCGTTTCAAGATTGAACGAGGATGGATAGACTCGGTCCGGCAGGCGCAGATTACGGAGATTGATTGCCTTGAGGTTCAGGTGGCTCAGGACCAGGGGCCTTTTCGGATCCTGGTCGATATAGGTGATGCTGGCGTCGTTGATTTTCAGGATGTTGATTTTGAGCGGATAGATATCCTCCACCGCCTGCTGCCATCCGCGCTCTTTGAGAGAAACCTTGCTGGCTGCCTCGTTGCTGAGCTGCAGCAGGTTGATGTTGATATTCGGCTTGTCCAGCATGAATTCGGCGACCAGCTTCCCCGAGAGGACCTCGCGCCACTGTATGCTGGCTTTTAATACCGGAAAATGGATTACGGGAGGAGCCGGATGGGCCTGCTGAAAAACGGTCAACCCTTTCAGGGTCAGAGACAATCCTATCAGCTGGACATGCAATCCCGGAAGTTGAACCGAATAACCTTTCAGGTCCCGGTTCAACTTCTTTTCCATGGCGCTGCGCAGAGGCTCATCAAGAAAATACGATGCGCCGTACAAAACAAGGACAAGCGCGGCCGAAATGCCGACACCCCAGCGAAACAGCCGGGAGTTCAACAGCCGTTTAATCCATGGCATTTTTTCCATGTTCTCTACCATGAGTATCTCCATCTCACCGTCATTGCCCGAGCTGCAAACTTTTCCATTCCACTCCCTGGTACGACATCTAAACCAACCCCCCTCAATCCCCCCTTATCAAGGGGGAAGCCTTTAGGCCTCCCCTGACAAGGGGAGGTTTGGAGGGGTTGGTTTGCGAAGATTGAAGTTTTCCATTCCACTCCCTGCCTGCTTATTTCTTTTTCTGCGCTTCCTTTATTGCCTGAAACGGTCCGTACTGGTGCTGTTCCTGTGAAAATTTGTCCGCATAGGGTGGATAAGGGCAGTCCACCGCTTTTTTATCCAGCTTCGGATAATCCTTCTCCAGTCCGCTCATTTTCGGACGTTCCCTGGAGCTGAGATAACCGGCGACATCATAGGCATCTTCATTGGTGATTGCCGGATGGTTCCAGGGTGTTCCCAGCGGCATGTTGCTGTGTACAAACGCAGCGGTGGTCAGCAGCCGGTTCATGCCCGCTCCGTTGTTATAGCTGTTTGGTCCCCAGAGCGCCGGGGCGACATGGCTGCCCGCGCTTGCGGCCGACATTGACTGATAGCCGTTCCCGTTTTCACCATGGCACGACATGCAGAACCGGCTGTACACATTTTCGCCTTTTTTTACATCGGACTTGCGGTTCGGGCCTTCGTATTTAGGTGTTCCCAGGCCGGAAACATTCTTGGGCATGTCTTTCGACAACCAGTTAATATGGGCGACCATGGCCTTCATCTCCCTGCTGTCGTCAGCCATTTCCCTGCCGTTCAGGCTGCGCTCGAAACAACCGTTTATCCGTTTTTCAAGCCCCTGCACCTGGTCTTCGCGACCCCGGTATTGGGGATATGCCTGGCTGACCCCCATCCAGGGGAGCCCGAACTGCTTGGTGCCGTTATCCATGTGGCAACTCGTGCAGTTCAGGGTATTACCGGAAAAACGCATTTTTTCGTCCTTCGCGCCAGGGCCGAGCTGCGAATACGTATTGGTCAAAAGCAGTGAACCGTAGCGGATCAACTCACCTTCCTCACCCGAGGGAATATCCTTGATCAGCGGCGGCGCCCAGGCGGCGGAAGAAGCCTTCGACTTTATCGGCGTCGCGGTGGTGAGTTCCGAATCGGCCAGCGTGGTCAAAAACCTCAAGATGTTGTTGATTTCTTCGTCCTTCAGCTGCTTGCTCAACTGCAGGTAACCCATCTGATCCACCGCCTCCGCCAGGTTGTCCACCTCGCCATCATGGAAATAGGGGGCGGTAAGGGTGACATTGCGCAGGATGGGTACCTTGAAGACATATTTATCACTTTCCAGTTTGGTGACCTTGAAACGCCCGGTATCCTTGTTGGAGTACTCATGGAACACACCCATTTTCTGGAAGGTCATCCCGCCCAGGTTGGGACCGCTGTGACACTGTACGCAGCCGGCATTGACAAAGGAGCGCATCCCTTCCATTTCCTGCGCGGTGAGGGCTTGTTTGTCCCCATCCATGAACCGGTCGAAACGGCCACGGCTGATCAGCGTTCGTTCAAAAGCGGCAACCGCTTTGGAAAAGTTGTCGAAAGTCACGGGGTCTTTAACGCCGGGAAAAGCTTTCTTGAAATCTGCGGGATACTGTTTCATGCCTTTCAACCGTTCGGCCACCGCTTCGCCATTGGCCATGCCCATTTCGATCGGGTTGAGCGGTGGTCCCTGGGCCTGTTCTTCCAGGGTAGCCGCGCG